>CAMAQF010000031.1 GCA_945860265.1 Emticicia agri
CCTTGATTTTTTCTATAATGTTAAATGATATTTTTGCCCAAAAACTATCTTCCGAAAATCTAAAAACTGCTATCGAAGCAAAACTAAAAACTGTTGGGGGCGAATATGCCGTGGCATTTAAAGATTTACAAATGGGTAAGACACTTTTCATCAACGAAAATGAAAACTTCCATGCCGCTAGCACCATGAAAACGCCAGTAATGATTGAAGTTTTTAAGCAAGCCAAAGAACGGAAATTTAGACTAACTGATTCAATATTGGTGAAAAATGAGTTTAAAAGTATTGTTGATGGAAGCCCATACAGCATGGATATTGCCGACGATAGTGGAGACGGAATGTATAAAATGATTGGAAAAAAAATGACAATTTATGACTTAACCTATCAGATGATAACAGTGAGCAGCAATTTGGCTACTAATATTTTGATTGAATTGGTTGATGCCAAAAATGCGAATGCAAGCATGAGAAAACTAGGTGCAAAAGATATTAAAGTTTTGCGTGGCGTAGAAGACCAAAAAGCATTTGATAAAGGTTTGAGTAATACAACCACGGCTTATGATTTGATGTTGATTTTTGAAAAAATTGCCCAAAATAAAGTGATTAACAAGAAATCGTGCGAAGAAATGCGTAAGATTTTATTCGACCAGAAATTCAACGAAATCATTCCTGAAAAACTTCCGAAAACTGTAAAAGTTGCCCATAAAACTGGCTCTATTACAGGCGTTCAGCACGATTCGGGTATTGTTTATTTGCCTGATGGACGTAAATATGTTTTGGTTTTACTCTCAAAAAAACTCAAAAATGTCGATGCGGGTGTAAAAATATTAGCTGAGGTTTCGGAGATGGTATATCGATTATTTTGAAATTTAATTGACTATATTGTAAAAGTTTTTTAAGTTTTTTGCGTAAAAATGTCATATACAATTTCTGTTCCAAATATGTTATTAAAGAAAATTGACTTTACTTTTTACATACTGAGTATTTTTCTTATTATTTCTTCTTGCAAAAAAAGTGAAACAATTGAAAGTAGTAAATCGACGAGTGAAAATACAACACCAAATATTCTTTTAATTATAGGAGATGATATTGGCATAGACCCATTTAATGGATTTACAAACTTTGGTATTCAAAAAGCAAAAACACCAACGCTCGATCGATTGGCAAATGAAGGTTTGTTGTTTACGCAGGTGTATTCAAATCCTTTATGCTCACCTACACGAGCCACTATTTTATCAGGTCAGTATGGTTTCCGAAGCGGGGTAGTACGTTTACCATCTCAGACAGCTGGAGGAATAAAACTTACCACTACCTCGATTCAACAATATATTGAACAAAAAACCTCAAATAAGTATGCAGATGCTGTGGTAGGGAAATGGCATTTATCAGATAATTCAAATGGTGGGTCTTCAAACCCCAACAAAATGGGTATTGATTATTTTGCAGGATTTATGGGAGGAGAAATGGCGGATTATTATAAGTGGCAGAAAGTAACAAACGGTCAAACTGCAAGTTCTACAAATTATACCACTACTGATTTTACAAATGAGTCAATCAATTGGATAAAGCAACAAACTAAGCCTTGGTTTTTATGGTTAGCTCATAACGCAGCACATATTCCTTACCAAGATCCTGCTAAAAATCTAATTTCAAGTCCTATTGATAACACAAATTTATCAAAATATCTTGCATCAATTGAGGCAATGGATACTGAAATCAATCGATTATTACAGAATATTCCAAAAGCCCAACTAGACACTACTGTCATTATATTTTTGGGTGATAATGGCACACCAGAGATTTTAGCTCAAAGCCCTTTTACAAAAGACACCTCAAAAGGCTCATTGTTTGAAGGCGGTGTACGAGTTCCAATGATTGTTTACGGCAAAGGAGTGAGCAGAAAAGGGATTGATGCCTCATTAATAAATACCACCGATTTGTTTGCCACAATTGCCGACATCGCTGGTACAAATACTACTTCTTACCAAGATTCAAAAAGTTTCAAGGCTTTATTCACCACCGCTAATAGTTTTATACGCGATATTACTTATGAGGAGATTGACCACACAATGAATCCTGATACCAAAAATGGGACTGCTATTCGTGATAAACAGTATAAATATATTAAAACTAAATCTGGTGCTGAATATCTTTTCGATTTGACAAAAGATGAATCAGAACAGAAGAACTTAGCCCAAGATTCACAATTTAAGACAATCGAAGATAATCTTGCCTTAAAACTAAGTGCCATTCAAAAGTAAAAATTCGTATAATTACTCACAAAGCTAATGAAAGTAAAGATTATTGCCTTTTTCTATTGTCTAATTTTTTGTTTTGTCGCCTCAGCTCAGCGAAATGTTATTCTTATCATTGCCGATGATATTGGCTCAGATTATTTTGGGTTTAGCGAAAATCACCTCGATACAATACCTACACCAAACATTAGGAAGTTATTGGCCAGAGGAGTTCGTTTTAGAAATGCTTGGTCAAATCCGCTTTGTTCACCAACTCGTGCTGGAATATTGACAGGCAGATATAGTTTCAGAACTGGGGTAGGCAATGCCATAGGTGGAACAACTTCTGCAGTTTTGGATACTTCCGAAATAACAATTCCTCGATTATTAAATCGCTTTAAAACAAATGGCATAGCAAAGGCAAATATTGGTAAGTGGCATTTGCACTTATCGAATCCTAATTCAAACTATGCTTTTCCGAATAATATGGGGTATGATCATTTTGAAGGTGGCTTTGATGGAAATTTAAATAGTTTTACAAATTGGACAAAAATTACCAATGGAGTTGCCAAAAACTCGACCAATTATGCAACTACCGAAAATGTTGATAATGCAATTACATGGATAAAAGGAAATCAAAATAAACCATTTTTTGTTTGGTTAGCGTTCAATGCACCGCATACTCCATACCATTTGCCACCCCTAAATCTACATTCTTTCAAAACTTTAAGTGGAACAAGTAGTGACATAACTGCAAATCCAAAAGACTATTTCAAGGCTTCGATGGAAGCGGTTGATACTGAGCTTGGGAGATTGTTTGAATCCCTCAAGTCAATTCAACAATGGGATAATACTGATATAATTTTTATTGGCGATAATGGTAATGAGGCAGGAGTTTCGCAAAAATCTGGCGGAGGAGGTGCAAAAGGAAGTATTTATCAAGAGGGAGTAATTGTCCCACTTATTATTGCTGGTCCTTCGGTTATTAATCCAAATCGTGTAAGCGATGCCTTGGTAAATACCCAAGATTTATTTGCTACAATTTTAGAGTTGTTTGGTTATAATAATTGGCAAAGTCAGATTCCCGCTAATAAACCAGTCGATAGCAAAAGTATAATGCCAATCATCAAAAATCAATCAACGGAAACTCGCTCTTGGGCATTTACTGAAGTTTTTAAGCAACAAACAGTGGCGGGTGATGGCAAAACAATTCGTAATAAAAATTATAAGCTACTTCTGTTTGATAATGGTACAAGTAAATTTTTTAATCTTGCGAAAGACCCTACCGAAAAAAATGATTTGTTACGAGCTGCATTAAGTACAGTTGATAATACAAATTATGTGGAACTGTGTAAAGAGATTTCAAATTTAATTGGTAAAACTTATGCTTGTACAAATACCACAATACCTCCAACTCCAACGGTATTATCTGTTGAAAATGAGTTTGCTCACCCTAAAAATATAGTTCAATACCCAAATCCTTTTAATTCGACCATAAAAATTAATGGGGCTGAAACAAATGCTGATTTTGAATTGACTAATGTTTTTGGACAGAAGATATTTTTTGGGAAAAGCATTGAAAATCAGGACTTTTCTCAGATTCCAAAGGGAATGTATTTTTTGAAAATAATTGATAAATCAACAAAGATTTATAAACTTTTGAAAGAATAGAAATTAGCTTATAAATTTTGTTAAAATCAAAGCAAGTTCTTGGTTCTATTTGCATCTAATTTATTAGTTATACTTTCTCATTAAAACTAAAACTATTCAGGTATGTTAAAAAAGGCTTTTATATTAGTATTGCCAATATCACTCATTTTTGTTTTTTTATATGGATGTAACAAATCTACAACCGATATAACTCCTACTTCTGGAACAACAACGACTAATACAACAACAACTACGAGCTCAACCTATAATGACCTCTGGATTCCACCCACAATTACTGGTAAGGCTTTTGATTTAACATTAGCTAAATCCAGCAAACAACTTCGTACAGGAGCTAAAACTGCTACTTATGGCTATAATGGTGCAGAATTTTGGGGGCCAACATTAATAATTAACAAAGGTGATTTTGTTCAAATGAACGTAACAAATAACCTTTCTGAAACAACCACTACGCATTGGCATGGTTTTCATATTCCTGCAATTATGGATGGAGGTCCACATCAGATTATTGAACCTAATACCACCTGGAAGCCATCTTTCGAGATAAAAAATAATGCTGGTACTTATTGGTATCACCCTCATTTACATGAAAAAACGTTTCAACAACTAACTTACGGGGCTGGCGGACTTATTATCATCAAAGACCCGATTGAATCAGCTTTGGCCTTACCCAGAACTTATGGGACTGATGATATTCCCTTGGTTTTAACTAGCAGAAGATATAATTCTGATAATTCATTTACTACAACCGAACACGCTTATGGCGACTATGCAATGGCAAATGGCACGCATAACGCTCAAATCAGTTTACCAAAACAATTTGTTCGTTTCAGAATTTTAAATGCCGAAACCGAACGTGCATATAATCTTGGCTTTAGCGATAACCGCAGTTTTTATGTTATAACCAATGATGGTGGCTTGCTCGATGCTCCAGTTGAAGTAACTCGTGTGAAATTAGCAGTAGGAGAACGTGCCGAAATTTTGGTCGATTTGAGTAAAGATGCCGTTGGTGCTAGCTTAGATATGAAAGCCTTTAATGCTAATCAAGAATTTGGTTTTGGAGGTAGTGAGCCACAAACCACTGGCCAATTTGGTAGTTTGTTAAATAACAAAGATTTTACTGTGCTTCATATTAATGTAAAAACTACGTCTGCAAATGCAATTACCTCATGGCCAGCAAAGTTGACAACAA
Source organism: Emticicia agri (assembly GCA_945860265.1). Classification (GTDB taxonomy): domain Bacteria; phylum Bacteroidota; class Bacteroidia; order Cytophagales; family Spirosomataceae; genus Emticicia; species Emticicia agri_A. The sequence continues at coordinate 5,092 of CAMAQF010000031.1, forward strand.
ACACCTATTGGAAGGAATCTGACGCTACAAGCACCCGAACAATTAGGATAACTGGTGGACAAGCAGGGTCGGCCTTTACATTTGATAATAATACTTACGGTTCCACAACCATTAACCAAACCGTGAAACTTAATGCTATTGAAAAATGGACGATTGTAAATAATAATATCTTTGGGCATTCATTTCATATTCATGATATTCAATTTAAGATTGTTTCTCGTAGTTCTGGAGCTATTGCCAATTATGAATCGGGTTGGAAAGATACTTTTTATATCCGAACTGGTGAAACTGTTTCGGTAGTGGCAAAATATGATGATTTTGCGAGTAGTACCAATCCATTTATGTATCATTGTCATTTCCCGAATCATGAAGATGCAGGATTAATGGGGCAGTTTTTAGTAACTCAATAAAATATTATTATTTTGAATTTTAAGCCCTTATCGAGCCTACTTTTTGCTTTTCTTGTGCTGTCATGTCATGAAAGAAAAGCAAAAAGTAATGTTTTAAATATTGATACTAATCTAAAAAAAACTGATAGAGGCTGGCTATATAAAGGACAGCCTTTTTCGGGTAATATGTTTGAAAAAGAAGAAAATAGAGTAGTTTATCAATTGCCTATTTCTGAAGGTCGCGAGCAAGGTTTAGCAAAAGGATGGTATAATTCTGGAGAAAAACTTTTAGAACGCATCTTCATTAATGGCAAAAAAGAAGGTAAATTTCTACAATGGTGGCCAAATGGGAAGCTAAGATATTTGTTTCAATATAAAAATGATCAATTTGATGGAAAACAACTGGTTTATTTTCCGAATGGGAAAATCAGAGAAGAAAGCAATTATCAATTGGGAGAAAAAGAAGGAACACAAAGAGTTTGGAATGAAAATAGAAAATTGATTTCAAATTATGTTATCAAAAATAAAAGAATTTATGGCTTAGTTTCGGTTAAAAGTTGTATCCCAGTTGATGGACATTGATACATTTTTGCAATCTTTATTCAATATATAAAGCACGAGAAAATTTATAATTTAGCCAAAAAATCGCATTTTAAAGAAAAAAAGCAATGGTGTACACCAGAAAATCACTCAATTCTCGTTTATAGAATTAATGCTTTTAATTGATAAAAAATAGAGGATTTTAGGCACTTAAAATACGACACAAGTGCTTGATATTGAGCATATTATCGATGAAATTTGCACATTAATAAATTAACAACTCTTATGAAACTAAATCTCTTTGTAGCAATGTCCCTTTCAATTATCGTGTTTATAGCTTGCAAAAAGACCGAAGTTGATAGTTCTTCAATTAACATAACATCAACATATAAAGGCACAGGCTCAGCTACCCAAGGTATTGGTAAAACAACAATTAATAGTTTGTATAGTTGCACGGGCGGAAGAGTTACATCAGTCGGAACAATAACCTCAACTGATGGAAAACTATGGACTCTTCCTGCCGAAACTAATTTTTCTACCGCCACAAAATTAACAGACCTTTTCAATGAATGTACAGGCGTAAAACCAACTTCAATAAGTCAAGTTGATTTGTCTAAAGTGCCGACAGTCGTGATAGATGCAGACGGCGAAGTAATAACAGGCTATATTCACGGCGATAATTATTACGAGTTATATGTAAATGGAAAATTAGTAGGTGTCGATGCCGTTCCATATACGCCGTTCAATTCGAGCGTTGTAAAATTCAAAGCAAAACGCCCCATCAAATATGCAGTAAAATTAGTCGATTGGGAAGAAAACTTAGGAATCGGTAGTGAAGCAAACGGAGGCAATGCCTATTATCCTGGCGATGGTGGTTTTATTGCTAAATTTACCGATGGCACAAGCACCAGTTCGGCTTGGAAAGCTCAGACTTTTTATATAGCACCGTTGGCAGATATAAATTGCGTTGCAGAGACTGGTTCTTCTCGTATTTCTTCTTCTTGTAGTAATAGTCCAAGTAGCGGTGCAAAATCGTATGCTTTACATTGGGAAATACCATCAACATGGTTTTCTTCTGATTATGATTTCAGCAAATGGCCGAGTGCCACAACTTTTACCGATGCTCAAGTTGGTGTAAAACCTGCCTATTCAAATTTTACATCATCATTTTCAGGTTCGCAATTCATTTGGTCGTCTAATTTAGTATTGGATAATTTGGTATTATTGAGGTTTACGGGGAATTGAATACCAATATTAATGAAACAAATACAAAAGTTGAGTTTTGAGAAATATCAGTCAAATAAAAAAACGAAAGTAAATCCTTGTTAAAAACCTAATCACCATTTTCCTTATGAAAATTATAAAATATTGCCTGATTTTACTCATTTTGGCTCACTCGGGGTCGTTGCTTGCCCACGTAGGTGAACATGCAAAAACAAATAGTGTGATTTATTCAATCAAAGGAAAGCAAATCGAGGGGCATTTCTTGATGGAACGAGATGGAAAGGTTTTTATCGAACAAAAAAATGGAAAAATCATTTCGGCCAATTTGAATGATTTTTCGTTTTCAAATCAAACTTCATTGAGTAAGAAAATAGCCTTTTTGAAGCAAATTAATGCTCAAAATCAAGTAGTAAAAAACTTAGGTGCTGATACGAAAACGACTGATTATCAGTCTTTTTATATTTGGATTTTGGTTGCAGCTCTTGTTTTATTGGTTGTGTTGAGAAAACAAAATCAAAACCCAAAAATAGCCTATTTCTTTGGGAGTTTTATGTTGTTTTTTTATGCTTGCACAACCAATGAAGTTGAGCCTACTAATGCAACTACAAACACGACACCAGCTTTGAGTAAAACTGACCCAAGCTTTATCGAAAAGGTTTTTACGCCATACAAATCAGAAGTGAAAACCCGCTTTGATGATACTTATTTTTATGTAGAAACTGAAGGTATTCCTCAGACTCATAATATGATGGTTGGCATTACGAGTTGGCAGCAGCAAGTCCCGATTCCGCAGGGATACACGGGTTCAAATGCTTGGTCGATTCCTCTCAAACCCGAATTTGCTGCTTCGCCTTTGAGTTTGAAATCTAATTTCATGAAAGGTGCGGTAGCTATTGCACCCAATGGCATTCCGATTTTCAATCCACTCAATAATCGTGGGGAGGATGCTTTTGTCATTGGCGAGTTAGATCAATGGGGTGGGCATTGTGGCCGTGCCGACGATTATCATTATCATATTGCTCCGCTTCATTTTGAGGCTACTGCTGGAAATAATCCGATTGCAATGGCACTTGATGGTTTTGCTATTTATGGATCAAAAGAACCAGACGGCACTGCCATTAAAACATTAGATGAATATCATGGACATAATTATAGCAATACTTATCATTATCACGCCGAATCTAAATATCCTTACTTTATTGCTGCCATGCGAGGAAAAGTAAGTCTTGACCCAACTACACCAGCACCTGAAAATCAAATTCTTCCACAGGCAAAATCAGCAGGTGTTCGTCCAGCATTAACAGCACTCAAAGGAGCTTCCATCACCAATTTCAAATTAACTGGCACGAATGCTTATTCGCTTGAATATACACTTGATGGTAAAAAAGCTTATGTAAATTATGTTTGGGATACCAAAGGAGTTTATACCTTTACATTGATCGGCACAGATGGTAAATCAACAATAAGCCAATACACTAAGAAATAATAAATCATGAAGAAAATACAGTTTTTAATAGCCTTTTGTAGTATATTACTAATGAATTGTGCAAAAGAAGAGGTCGAAATACCAATTAATCTTGGGGTTTTTACAATAGAGAGTTCGGGTGTAGTCAATGGCGTTTTAGATAAAAAATACACCTGCGATGGACAGAGTTTTGCTCCGCCATTGTCTTGGAAAAACATACCCACTGGCACAAAATCTTTTGCCGTCCTGATGCATCACATTCCACCAACAGGCGATAAACATGTATATTATGTTGTTTATAAACTGGCTTCAGCGGTAAACTCAATTCCTGAAAACAATACAATTATTGGTTCGTTTGGCATAAATACGGTGAACGGTAAAAATAGTTATTCATCACCGTGTTCGCAAGGTCCTGGAGCAAAAATTTACATCATTACGGCTTATGCACTTTCGGCCGAGCCTATAATTCCAGCCGCAACTACCAAGGTAACAATGGATATAGTCTTGGATGCCATCAAATCTACTACTTTGGCAAAGTCAGAATTATCGGTGACTTATACACGACAATAGAAGAATAAATTTAATCGTCCGATTAGAACACGAACTAATCGGACTTTTTTTTGCTCAAAACTCAAGTTTTCCTCTAAATTGAACTTATTTATGAATTAAATAAATTTTCTTACAGCGTTTTTAATCATTCAATAGTCTTAAAAATGTAAAGTTATTATGTAAGTATGATGGGCTTGATGCTTGGGAAGAGCGTAGAGCATTCGGATTGAAAGATTTACCTAAGTAATTAAGTACAAATTCACTTAGTGAAAAACCTCTTATATAATATTAAAACTTTTGAAACAAATTTACTTTTTTCTCTTTATAAAGTCTGTTGCTACTATCGGCAGGCTTTTTTTGAGAATATATAATCCAAACTACTATTTTATTTTAGCAAGAAAACACTGGACTAATCTGATTTCTATGTTAAATTTGCTTAGAAATATAGACAGAAATATTATTCGGTTTATTTATTGCTTCCATCATCAATGAAACCAGACTTCTCGAAAATATCCTTAGAGTCAAACAAATTGTTTCCTTCAAACGAAACACAATTGGAAACTACGACTTATTTTCGTACGGCAGAGGGCATCAACGTAAAACCAAGATTCACTGCAAAAGATATTGAATCGGCCGAACATTTGCATTTTTCGGCAGGAATTCCACCTTTTTTACGTGGGCCGTACAGCACGATGTATGTTATGCAGCCATGGACGATTCGACAATATGCTGGTTTTTCGACGGCCGATGAATCTAATGCTTTTTATCGTAGAAACTTAGCGGCTGGACAAAAAGGGCTTTCCGTAGCTTTCGATTTGGCTACACACCGAGGCTACGATTCCGACCATCCACGTGTTACTGGCGATGTAGGAAAAGCAGGAGTTGCCATTGATACGGTCGAAGATATGAAAATTCTTTTCGACCAAATTCCGCTTGATGAAATGTCAGTTTCGATGACCATGAATGGGGCAGTATTACCAATAATGGCATTTTATATTGTAGCAGCCGAAGAGCAAGGTGTTTCACCCGAAAAACTCTCTGGAACTATTCAAAACGATATTTTGAAAGAGTTTATGGTGCGAAATACTTACATATATCCACCAGAGTTCTCCATGCGAATTGTAGGCGATATTTTTGCCTATACCGCGAAAAATATGCCGAAATTCAACTCTATTTCTATTTCTGGGTATCATATTCACGAAGCAGGAGCTCCTGCCCATTTAGAGTTGGCTTATACGCTCGCCGATGGATTAGAATATATTCGAACTGGAATTGCTGCAGGAATGGATATTGATAGTTTTGCTCCTCGTTTATCATTTTTTTGGGGAATTGGCATGAATCATTTCATGGAAATTGCCAAAATGCGTGCAGGTCGTTTGCTTTGGTCGAAAATCGTGAAGCAATTCAACCCCAAAAGTGCAAAGTCTTTGGCTTTACGCACCCACTGCCAGACTTCGGGTTGGTCATTGACTGAGCAAGATCCTTTCAATAATGTCGCCCGAACAGCCATAGAAGCAATGTCGGCAGTATTGGGGCATACACAATCCTTACACACTAATTCACTTGATGAAGCAATGGCACTTCCGACGGATTTTTCGGCCAGAATTTCACGAAATACACAACTTTATCTTCAACACGAAACCGAAATATGTCGGGTAGTTGACCCATGGGGAGGTTCATATTATGTAGAATATTTGACTAAAGAACTAATAGAAAAAGCATGGGTATTGATTGAGGAAGTGGAAGAACTCGGCGGTATGACAAAGGCAATAGAAACAGGTTTGCCAAAAATGAGAATTGAAGAAGCGGCCGCCCGAAAACAAGCCAGAATTGATTCAGGAAAGGATATAATTGTAGGTGTAAATAAATATAAAACTGATACCGAAACGATTATTGATGTTTTGGATATTGATAATCAGGAAGTTAGGAGAAAGCAAATCGAAAAACTCGAACTTATAAAAGCTGAAAGAAACGAATCCGAAGTGCAGGAAATTTTAGATAAAATTACAAAGTTGGCTGAGAATAAAGGAGGGGGAAACCTTCTGACTTTGGCAGTCGAGGCAGCCCGAAAACGTGCCACTTTAGGCGAAATATCTTACGCTATGGAAAAAGTATCAGGTCGCCACAAGGCAGTTATTCGTTCGATTTCGGGTGTATATCAAGCAGAAGTTGCTGATGATGAAAATTTCAAATTGGCTAAACAAATGGCCGACCAATTTGCCGAAATCGAAGGACGCCGTCCGAGAATAATGGTCGCCAAAATGGGACAAGATGGCCACGACCGTGGAGTAAAAGTTATTGCTACCAGTTTTGCTGATTTAGGTTTTGATGTAGATATAGGCCCACTTTTCCAAACGCCAGAAGAAACCGCTCGCCAAGCAGCCGAAAACGATGTTCATATCGTTGGGGCATCAAGTTTGGCGGCTGGGCATAAAACGCTTGTTCCTGCATTGATTGAAGAACTCAAAAAGCTGGGGCGTGAAGATATTATGGTCATCGCTGGGGGTGTAATTCCTGCCCAAGATTATCAATATCTCTACGATGCGGGCGTAAAAGGTATTTTTGGCCCTGGAACCGTCATTTCGATAGCCGCTCAGAAGATTTTGAAAGAATTGATGGCACCTTAACTGGTTTCTAAAGGGGAATTTTTTATTTGATTAATACTTGTAAACACTAAGTTTTACCAAGATTTTCTCAGTGAAACTCAGTGTTTTTTATTCTTTTTCAGTATTCATAGTGGTTAAAATATTTACTCTGTAACTTTCCTGCCCATTTCTGCATCTATGTTACAATATTACTACTTTCCAACCGTAGTATATTTATTAGAATCCATTCCACAAAAAACACACTTACCGTTATGCTGAAAAAACTATTACTACTATTATTTATTGAACAAAATCTATTTGCAGCAAGTGGCGAAGCGTCGCTCGGCATAAAAGGTAAAATCAAGAATGAAAAAGGTGAAACGATGCCTTTCACTTCGGTGCTGGTTAAAGGCACAGATATCGGTACTATGGCCAATCAAGATGGCGACTACGAAATCAAGCTCAAAGCTGGATTTTACGAAATTGTTTTTCAATACATTGGCTATCAGTCAGTTACGAAGAAGGTAGATATTGCCGAAAACTTGCAGACACTCAATATTGTAATGAAGGAAATTAGTATTGAGTTGGGTGGCGTAAAGGTATCAAACAACAATGAAGACCCTGCTCTTACAATCATGCGAAAAACCATCGCAATGTCGCCGATTCATCATAAAGAGGTTGAAAGTTATTTGATGCGTAGCTATTTACGGGGTACTTTTAGGGTCAATGATGTATCTTTTCTCTTTGAAAAAGCAATGAAAGACAATTTCATTAAAAAAGGACAAACTTATGTGATAGAATCAGTTAATGAGGTAAAATTTAAGCAACCAAATAGTTTTGTAGAGCGAGTAATTTCGATACGTTCTAATCTGCCTCCTGCCATGAAAAATAATGTCAATGCTTCTATTGATAAATCAAGTTTTTATAATCCCAACAACGAAGAATCGCCTATAACATTCAAAGGTGCGGTTAATTATAAATTCGTTTACGAAGGCTTTTTTCAAGATAAAGGATTGTATATCAACAAGATACGAGTTATCCCTAAAGTAAAATCGCCTGGCTTATATAGTGGCATTATCAATATTATTGAAGGTACTTGGACGATTCATAGCATTGATTTTAAGTATGAGCAAGAAGTTGGAGAGTCAACTTATAAAGTTATTTTCTCTCCGATTGATGATATTTGGATGCCCATTCAAGTAGAAGAAACGACCGAGATAAAATTTATGGGAGCAGATGTTTCGGCTCGTGAGATTACGGCTTATAAAGGTTATCAAATCGTAAAAAATCCAAAATATGCTACTATCAAACCACAGGTTTTAGACGATAAGATTTTTAAGATTGAAGGCAAAGACCTTAATCGTAAAAAGTTGGATACCAAGACAATTCTCGAACAAAAAGAATTGAGTCTTAAGCAACTCAAAAAACTCTCAAAAGACCTCGAAAAAGAAGAATTAAAGGAAAAGAAGGAGAAAAAAGAAGAGATAATTGCCTCGAATTATTCTCGTACTGTAGATAGTTTGGCAAGAAATCGGAATGAAGACTTTTGGGCAAAAGAACGCCAAATACCATTAACTCAAATAGAAATAAAAGGATATAAACAAGCTGATAGTATTTATGTGGTAGAGGCAAAAAAGATAGGTGAAAAATTAAATAAAGATTCGCTCGCAAAAGCACAGCCAGCCAAATTTAAGTTTATTCATCTTTTATCGGGGCATATTTTTAAATACAATCCCGTAAATCGTGGAACTTACAAAGACTATTTTACGATTGGTGGTTGGAAAGAAGATACCCGCTATAATGCAGTTGAGGGTATAAATATTGGCTTTCCAAGATTAAGTTATCGCCGCAGAATTGATTCGCTCAGCTCGTTTTCGATAAATGTCAAACCGCATTATTCAATCCAAAGAGATAGAATCAATGGCTCGTTTGGCATTGGATATGGGCACAAAAAGTTTAGTATCGGTGCGGAAGCGGGGCGTAAAGTATTTCAGATCAATAATGAAGAACCTATAAATAATTTGGTAAATGCGGCTTATGCTTTGCTTGACAATCGTCATTTTGGGAAGTTTTATGAGCAGAAATATCTTCGAATCAATTTCAGTCCACGTATCAATGATCACATTTTCTTACGTACATATTTGCAATTTGCCGAGCGATATCATTTAACTAACATTGAGAATCAAGGTTTTCGAAAAATAGCTGATAAATTCTATGAATCGAACAATCCAATTAATCAAGATTTCAATATGACGGCTTTTAAACCGCATACCCAAACTCGTTTCAATGCCGTTTTGACTTATCGACCATTTTCAAAAATTAAAATTTTTAATGGAAATCGTTATGTGCAGACTTTTGGGCCAACTTTTCGCATCGAAAATCTTTCAGCTTTTGGAGAAACAGGTTTTAATCGTGTAGAATTGGGTATGAACCATGATTTTAAATGGAAACTAAAGGATGTTTCGTTAAGAGCTGAAGTCGGAACATTCTACGGCGGCCGTCGTCACGGAAATAAACCTACTTATTTCATTGATTATAAGCATTTTAATGGTAATGAAACTTCTGTTCAAACCCACCAAGATTTCCGAGATATACCCTATTATCAATACAGCACAAACGGTAGTTATGCTCAATTATTTGCCAAGCTTGATTTCAAAAGATTATTCCTGACAAATATTCCATACCTACAACGAAAAGGCTGGAAAGAGTGTCTTTACGGCAATGTTTTGATCACTAATCAAGTCAAACATTATGAGTTGGGCTACGGTCTAAAAGGACTTTTAGGACTTTTCAATGCTGAAGTTTACAGTGTTTTCAATCAAAAACAATATTCTCATACCGGCATTAGGGTATATTTGCCGATTAAGTCGGGGGTTAATTTTTAATGTATTGTTTTAATAGTTAATTTTGGAAAAAATTTAAAGGATTAGAAATGTTAACAAACTTTCTCTAATCCTTTATGTTTCAAAAATTGTTATATAGATATGGGTTTCGATATTCTATATTTTTTACATTTCAATACAAAATAAATGACCACAGATACCAGCGAAGAACTTTTCGCTAAAGCCAAAAACTTGATTCCAGGGGGCGTCAACTCGCCAGTGAGAGCATTTCGTTCGGTAGGCGGAAATCCGATTTTTATCAAAAGAGCAAAAGGTGCCTATATTTTTGATGAAGACGATAATCAGTACATAGAGTTAATCAATTCTTGGGGCCCAATGATTTTGGGTCATGCCTTTGAGACAGTTGAGCAAGCAGTAAGCGAAGCAATCAAAGGCTCATTTTCGTTTGGGGCTCCCACTCGTCGTGAGGTAGAAATGGCCGAACTCATTATTTCGATGGTGCCTTCTATCGAAAAAGTGAGAATGGTAAATTCAGGCACAGAAGCCACAATGGCCGCGGTGCGTGTGGCTCGCGGTTATACAGGAAAAGACAAAATTATTAAGTTTGAAGGTTGTTATCACGGTCACGGTGATTCGTTTTTAATTGCTGCAGGTAGTGGAGCAATCACGATGGGAATTCCAGACAGTCCGGGTGTTACGAAAGGTGTGGCAAACGATACTTTGACTGCTCCATATAATAATTTAGAAGCCGTTCAAATGCTTTGCGATGCCAATAAAGAACAAATCGCAGCCTTGATTCTTGAGCCAGTTGTAGGAAATATGGGTTGTGTTCTTCCAAAGGAAGGTTACTTACAAGGCTTGCGTGATATTTGTACAAAAGAAGGAATCGTTTTGATTTTTGATGAAGTAATGACAGGATTTCGTTTGGCAAAAGGCGGAGCTCAAGAACGTTTCGGCGTAACGCCCGATATGACAACTTTGGGTAAAATCATTGGCGGAGGAATGCCCGTTGGAGCGTATGGCGGAAAGGTAGAAATTATGAATTGTGTGTCGCCACTAGGGCCTGTTTATCAAGCAGGAACACTTTCTGGAAACCCAATTGCGATGGCTGCTGGACTCACAATGTTACATCACTTAAACGACCATCCAGAGGTTTATGCACAATTGGAATCAACTGGTAATCAAATAGTTAGTGGCATTCGTTCGATTCTTGATAAACTTAATCTCAACTACCAAATCAATCATATTGGTTCGATGTACAGCCTTTTCTTTACTGATACACCAGTAATAGATTTTGAAACAGCAAAGACGTCAGACACCGCTAAATTTGGTAAATATTTCCACGGAATGCTTGATAAAGGTATTTATCTTGCACCATCGCAATACGAAGCCCTTTTCCTTTCAACTGCTCTTTCGCAAGAAAACATTGAAGAGGTTTTGGCGGCGAATGAAACTGTCTTAACACGATTATAAAGATTTTAAGACAGACAGGATTTTTTAACGATACGTTTTTTGATTTTATTTAGATTGATAGATTTTAAACGAAAGTTTCTAAACCTGTCTATTGAGTAATCTAAAAAAATCCTGTACAGATAATTTTAATCCTGTGCATCTTATAATCTTAAAAAATCGTGTAAATCGATTATAGAGAATATGCAAAACGCAAGTACCAAAGCAGAAATAGATAAACTCACGCACCGAATTATCGGTTGTTGTATGAAGGTTCATTATACTTTAGGAAATGGTTTTCAAGAGGTAATCTACCAAAGGGCTTTAGCGATTGAGATGACTTACGAAGGTTTAGCTTTCGACCGAGAAAAAGAAATGTCAATATTTATAGAGAAGAACATATTGGCACAAGAAGGGTAGATTTTTTCGTAGAAGGCTTAGTAATGTTGGAGTTAAAAGCTACCAGCAAATTAGATGATGCTCACAAAGCACAAGCGATAAATTATTGTGAAGCATATAATATTGCAGATGGTTTGCTCATCAATTTTGGCGGCCTAAGTCTTGAATTTAAAAGAGTTTTCAATAAAAAATTAGTTGCACCCACACGACTTTGACACGATTATAGAGATTTTAAGATGAAAAGGATTATAAAACGGTACGTTTTAATTAAAGTCATGTTCATTTGGTTTAATCCTGAAATTTCATAATCTTAAATAATCGTGTAAAGACTTTTATAATCGTGTAAATCCTGAAATCTTAAAAAATCGTGTAAAGACAATATTTAATCGTGTCCATCTTACAATCTTAAATAATCGTGTCAAGATATTCAGTAATAACCCCAGTATATAACCGCCCAGAAGAAGTCAGAGAATTGCTTGAGAGTTTGAGTAAACAGACCGTAGCGACGGCCGCTTTCAAAAACTTTGAAGTAATAATCATCGAAGATGGCTCTACATTAAAGTGTGACGAAGTATGTGCGAGTTTTCAGGAAAAACTTGATTTGAAATATTTCTTCAAACCAAATTCTGGGCAGGGTTTTTCTCGAAATTATGGTTTCGAGCGAGCAAGGGGCGATTATTTCGTACAACTTGATTCTGATGCAATTATCCCCGAAAACTATTTTGAGATTGTAGATAACTCTCTAAAGAACAATTGGTTAGATGCTTATGGCGGCCCAGATGCTGCACATAGCAGTTTTACCGATATTCAGAAAGCCATCAATTATTCGATGACATCGGTTTTTACGACTGGCGGAATCAGAGGAAAGAAAAACAATGCGGGCGGACAATTCTATCCACGCAGTTTCAATTTCGGAATCTCTCGTAAAGTTTGGGAGGAAACCGGTGGCTACAATATGACTCGGATGGCCGAAGATATTGAGTTTAGTATCAGAATTTTATCGAAAGGCTTTAAAGTTGGTTTGATTGAAGAAGCCTTCATTTATCATAAAAGACGAACGAATTTTGGTCAGTTCTTCAAACAATTGCATTTCTTTGGTCGTGGGCGTATCAATCTCTCCAGAATGTTCCCTTCGGAACTTAAATTGGTGCATTACTTCCCGATGCTTTTTACACTCGGAGTTTTGGCCATTCCAATAATCTTTTTTATTGACAAAATCTTGTTTTTTATTGCTGTTTTTCTGCTCTTGATTTATATTATCATGGTCGTTATTGACTCGGCTATTCATAATAAAAGTCTAAAAATTGGCTTTTTGAGTGTAATTGCCTGCTTTATTCAGTTGATAGGCTATGGTTTTGGTTTTATGCAGGAAAAGTTTTTAGGAGGTAGAAAATAAATATCAGTACCCAAAACTGTCGACTGTTGACTATCGACCGTGGACTTTCAAACAAAAACCTCCTGATTTTCAAGCACTTCTTCTTTTAAATCTTCGATGATTTTATCTAAACCTTCGTACCAATCAAGGTGCGGAGAATGTGCTTCACAACCTCCTGCGTGCGGAATACAAGCTGTATATTGATGTTGTTTGTGGCAAGCTGGGCAGCGTGCAATCGTTTTGAAAGTATCCCATATTTGGCCGCAATCACATTGCCAATATTCGCCACCATTGGGTTCCCATTTACATTTTGGGCAACAAATCTTAATTTCACTCATAATTGATAATAATCGGACAATGGTCAATAGCCCATGTTTTTTTCATAGAGCATCGTGTTTGTTAACATAAATCAATTAGTTTTGGTTTGAAACTGCCAAGTATTTTTTTAGATAATCAACGCTCTTTACAAAAGGTTTCAAGCCTAAATATAAGCACAAAGCTGATAATGAACATCCTATAACTTGTGCAATAAAAATTGAATAATGTATTTGATTTGGGTCATTAAAAATCGAATCGTTCAAAAAACCAACAATAAGAGGCCCGAAGCCGAGTCCTATAATATTAACCACAAATAGGAAAAATGCGGACAAAATTGCTCGCATTTTGTTCGGTGCAATTTCTTGAATCGCTGCCGTTGCAGAGCCAAAAGGGAAAGAACTAAAAAAGCAATATCCTGCAATAAAATAAATTCCAACATTAATATCCGATATTACCAAACCAACGGTACAACATATTGCAGCAAGCATTCCTATAAATCCTGAAAGCATTTTGGCTTGCACGACACCTTTTTTCGTTAAATAATCGGCATATCTACCTCCAGTTATTACCCCCAAAGTAGAAAAAACAGTAACTAAAAGTCCAAATGTTACACCTGCTTTGGTATCGGCCCAACCATGTACTCTATTGAGCATCGTTGGTATCCAATAAACACCAGCGTAAGTAGCCAACGACATAAATGCCATACTGAAATTGAGGAACAAAAATGTGCGACTATTGGCCTTGAAATAAGCTATAATTTCTTTAAAACTACTTATTTCTGCGGTTTCTTTTATGGATTCAAATTCTACACGTTTTGGTTCTTTAATAGTTTGAACAAGAAAAACAAGCAATATTCCTGGTAAACCAATATAAAAGAAAATCATTTGCCAAGAATATACCTCACCAACGAGTGGTAATACAATGTTTTCTTTACCAATCATGGTTCTGAGAGCTGCACTTATCAAAATTGACAAACCCGAACCCAAATAAATCCCCATATTATAAACACTCAGTGCCGTTGCCAATTTTTTCTTAGGAAAATAGTCAGAAATAATAGAATAGGCTGCTGGCGATAGGGCAGCTTCGCCTATACCAACACCAACTCTAGCCATAAAGAACAATGAATAACTACCCGCAATTCCACAAAAAACAGTCATAATACTCCAAACTAAAATTCCCCAGCTAATGATGCGTTTGCGGTTCATTCGGTCTGCCATTAAGCCAATCGGAATGCCAACTAACGTATAAAGTACGGCAAAACTTAACCCCATTAATATCCCCATTTGCGTATCCGTAATGCCAAAAGATGCCTTGATGGGTTTTACGAGAAGCGACAAAATTTGTCGGTCAATAAATGAGGAAATATAGGCAAGCAAAAGCACACCCACAACATACCACGCATAGCGTAGCGAAGGTTTGGTTTCCATGAGGCTTAGGTTTAGATTCTGAGTGGAAGTTAAGCTTTTTTAAGAATAAATTATAATTATTTTAATTAAAAACTTACTTATTCTTTGTTTTAATGCGTTTTAAAACCTTTTTTAGCAGAAATACAAAGAGTAAAACTCCAAGAATAGCCACCAAAATAGGTAGCCAAAGAGTAAGAAGAAAAAAATAACCGCAATCGAATTTTCAAAAGTTGAAAAGAAAGCATTTCTAAAACCTCCCTTAAAATTGGTAGAAGTCAGTCGAAGAAGTCGAATTCCTGCTTGAATTGTGCCAGCCACACCACCACCTGCCAAGATTTAGAGTGTGTCCATCGGAGTTTGGGCGAATCTATTTTCAGCCACGAAGTTATCAGAATCGTACCTGCCATAAACGAAGTGGAAATTGTGATTGTATCGAGTAAATTATCAACCACAGGAATGTAATAAGCCATGATTTCGGCCAAATTATTGCAGAAAATATAAATCAAACACAATCGCAGAGCCGATTGACTCTGCGATTGTGTTTGATTTATATTTCAATCGAAGCATTGATTGTTACATTTTCTCCCTTTTTATGGATGTAATATATGGCATCTAATAAATCTTTTTGGAGCTGTTTTATTCTATTTAACGTATTTTTATATCTTCTTTACTGTCGTCATTACTAATCATGTTTTCGTGAAATGTGACTTTCGCATGAATCATCTGCTTAACTAGTTCGATGATTTCTATACTACCAAATTGACATTGAATGAGTTGTATATTGATTTTTTTATGATATTTTGTTCATTATCCTTGACCCAAGGAGTAGCCCATTTTACCATCAAAAGTTTAAAGGTTTTCGGTTTTTATAGTATCAACTCTTTGCTGAATTGCCTCATTTTTAAGTTACTAATACCTTGTTTGTTCATTTGATTACCTTCGGTAAGCTTAAATCTACAACGCCAGTCGTCAGTACAGAAAGTTTCTTCAAAACCCTCTGGTCATAACTTGATTCCACGGTTGGTAATCATCGAAAGTTTCACTTCCTTGGTTTCGGTGTTATCTGATTATCTAAAAGTTGAAAATATAGAACTGCTACAAAATAAATTATTCTTGGTGGCAAATAAAAAAATAAGTTTAAAAGAAAATCTACGATAAACGTATTTTTGAAGATTTGCCACTTATCTATCGACAAAAAGGCTCAGGCACAAGGCTCGTGATGGAACTATTTATCGAAGAAAATAATTACCCATCAGAAAAAATATGGAACTAACCTCCAATGAAGCGGTAAAGGAGGCTGTTATTGCGGGTTTAGGCTGCTCAATTATGCCAGTGATTGGCATCAAGAATGAACTTCTTCACGGCGATTTGCAAATAATTCCAGTAGAAGATTTTGCTATTACTTCGGTTTGGAATTTAGTTTGGATGAAAAATAAAAACTTTTCGCCGGTAGCTGCTGCATTTTTAAAATACATCAATGAACAAAAAGAAGCCATTATTCACGAGAAATTTGATTGGTTTAAAAAGTTTTAAAAAGAGTATCATTTTATGTTATGGCTCTTTTTTTGTGATAAAAACAAAGCATATTATTATTTTTTCTTTAATTTTATATCAAAATAACAATTGAAATGAAAGACCGAAAAATAGTTCGACATAAAGACATCGGCGACCAGTATTTTTATTTATTAGAATTAGGTAGAAAAATGACTCCAACCGAAAGATTGATAAGCCTTTTTAAAATGCAAGAAGAGTATCGCCAGATTCATAATGAAAATAAGCAAAAAATCGAACGTAAAATCATCATAAAGAAACCCTCATGGATTTAGAAGATTCTGAGTTTTTACGTTTTGTTGGAAGTGCTAATGCCAATAATTTAAAATTCATGATTATTGGTGGAATGGCACTCAATCTTCATGGTATCATGCGGCATACAAAAGATGCAGATATTTGGATACGTCCAACTAATGAGAATAAGGCACTTCTTTTGAAAACTTTATTGGATATTGATTAGGTCGAAGCTGAAATAGCTGATATTGGTAAACAAAATTTTACTGAACCACAGGTTTTTACACTCGTTGGACCAATTGATATTCTGACTGTTGTTCATAACAAATTTGACTTTGATGAATGTTATGAACGTGCGAAAGTCCAGCAGATTCAAGGTCACACAATTCGAGTACTTCATATAAATGATTTGCGTGAAGTAAAAGTACTTGCAAAAAGAAATCAAGATTTTCGGGATGTAATAATGATTGATGATTTTTTGAAGGATAATAAACGTCAAGAAGGTAATGGCAGCATTTAGGACAAAGTTTTGTTCTGGAAGAAAAAATAAAAACCTTTCTCAAAAAGAGCCTTATCTATATGGCTCTTTTTTTGTGATAAAATTAACGTTTTCAAAAAATCTCTTCGTTACTTTGTGTTTTACTGCTTTTTATAAAAATATGTTTGTTGATGCCATCGAAGAAGTTGGTCGATTTACTCGTCCGATTCAGTTTATTTCAAGAAATTATAACGAAAACATCGTCACTGCCGGAGCCGCTACGATGTTTTTTGTAAATGAATTTTCATGTGCCGTTACCTGTAAACACGTCATTGATTTGATAGGAAATCGCACAAATATTAATCAAAAATATGCTGATTTCAAACGAGAACGTTCCGCTATTCCTCGTACGGGCGGCGTCCCGCATCAACAGTACCAAAAATTTATCAAAGGACTTGAAAATAAGTATGATTATACCCCCGAAACGATAGTCGAACTCAACGAGCGTTTCCTTGATTGTACGGCTGACCCAACTCTGCGTTTTCGTTGGATAAATCACCCAAAATACGATTTAGCAATTATTATTTTCGAGCAGTTTCAAAAACCACTTTATCAATCTTACGCTCGATTTACAAAAGATAGTTCTGTTTTAAAGCAAGGAAAGTCACTTTGCCGGTTAGGTTATCCATTTCCCGAATTTACCAACTTTCTATACAATTCCGAAACAGACGAAATTTCGTGGACAAACAACGGAATCATCGGCACGCCACGCTTTCCGATTGATGGAATGCTAACAAGGCACTTGGTAGAAAACAACGAACTTTATGGTGTCGAACTCAGCACGCCAGGTTTACGTGGACAAAGCGGCGGTCCACTTTTCGACCGTAATGGTGTAGTTTGTGGCATGCAAAGCAAAACCAATGCTCTTCACCTAGGTTTTGATATGCACAATGCCTCACACAATGTAAACGGAAAGACAATTAAAGTTAATAATCAGCCTTTTCTGCATGTGGGGCACTGCATTCATGTCGATGTCATCAAATCTTTTTTAGCACAAAATGGCATTAAATTTTACGAAGCATAAATCTTGATTAGATTTGACAACTATCGCAAAGTTGTCAATTTTGTGTCCAATTGCACAACCAATTCGCTCAAATTCTGTTAGAAATTGTCATTTTAGCCTCTATTTTGTGTGATAACCAATAAAAAGCCAACTGCCGACTGCCAATAGCCGACTGTTTTCCGTACTTTTGTAAAATAATAAAAAATCAAACAATGGATATTTTTGTAGGCAGTTTACCATTTAAACTTAAAGAGAAAGAATTAAAAGAGCTTTTTGAAAAGTTTGGAGAGGTAACATCGGCCAAAATAATAAAAAATAAAGCTACTCGCCAAAATAAAGGTTTTGGTTTTGTAGAAATGCCCAATGAAGAAGAAATACGTAAAGCGATTTTTGAGCTAAACGGTTTCGAAGTTATGGGTCGTAATTTAGAAGTTAGTATTTCGGAGAAAAAAGATAAATCGACAGGGAAATCAACCAAAGCACCAAAGCTAAATTCGCAAGGTAAATTATACGTAAAAGAAAGTTATATCCCTTTCAAGGGTAATGATAAACGTGGAAAACGATGAAATTCGACGATTATAGTATTTCGAACGAACTCAAGAAAAATATTGCTGAGTTAGGCTTCAAACGCCCGACAGATATTCAGTTTAAGTCGATTCCGCCAATTTTGAATGGTGAAGATGTGTTGGCCATTGCCCAAACTGGTACAGGAAAAACCGCCGCTTTTGCGATTCCGATTATTAGTATTTTGCAAGAAATGAAGTATTCGGTGCGGTACGAAGAAGGTGTGAAATGCATTGTAATGGAGCCAACTCGTGAGCTGGCAATACAAGTTTCTGAGGTTTTTCAGAAAATGGCCAAAGGAACAAAAGTAGATACGCTTTGTCTTTTTGGAGGAGTAGAGCAAGCTCCACAAATCGAGAAACTCGTCAAAGGCGTTGATATTTTGATTACTACTCCTGGTCGAATGTTTGATTTGATTTACCAAAAACACCTTAAAATTACGGGCGTAGAAATTTTAGTGCTTGACGAAGCCGACCACATGCTTGATTTGGGCTTTATCAAAGACATTCAAGATGTAAAGAAATTTTTGCCTAAATTTCATCAAACACTGTTCTTTTCGGCAACAATCAATGAGCAAATCAAGAAAGTTGCTTATTCGTTGGTAAGAAATGCAATCAGAATTCAATTATCACCCAACGACCCCGTTGCTAAAAATATTACGCATTCGGTGGCTTTTGTGGAAATGGATGATAAACGCTTTTTTTTGGAAAGGGTTATCAGCGAAAATCCTGAAAGCAAAATTTTGGTTTTTGTGCGGACAAAGGTGCGTGCCGAAAGAGTAAAATCTGCGATGCAGCGAGTAGGAATTGAAAGCGAGACGATTCATGGAGATAAAGAACAACAAGATCGGCTTTTGGTGCTGGATAAATTTAGAACTGGCGAAGCTAAAACACTGATAGCCACCGATGTAAGTGCCAGAGGAATTGATATTGCAAATGTAGATTACGTAGTAAATTATGATTTGCCTGATGTACCCGAAAACTATGTGCATAGGGTAGGGCGTACTGGTCGAGGAATGCAAAAAGGTTTAGCTGTTTCGTTTTGTGCGGCCGAAGAAAAGCCAATTTTGGCTGAAATCGAAGGCTTTATGGGTAAGAAAATCAGAGTTTTGGAACTTGATAAACAAGAATACGCTGAAACCATTGATTTTTCCAAAGATACAGCCAATTTTGATTTGAAGGCTTTACTCAAAGAAGCGGAAGAAATGGAGGCATTAAAGAAAAAGACAAAAAAGAAGAAAAAATAAGGTATGGTAAACGAACAACAACCCAACAATCCGCTGCATGGAATTACGCTCGAAAGAATAGTAAAAGAACTCAGAGATTATTACGGATGGGATCAAATGGCTTACCATGTAAATGTCAACTGTTTTGCTAATAATCCATCGCTCAATTCGAGCTTAAAGTTTTTAAGAAAAACTGATTGGGCAAGAAAAAAAGTAGAAAGCTTATATCTCCGTATGCTTCAAGAGCAGAATGGGTAAATAAGAAACCGCCTAATTACTGTGGCGGTTTTTGTGTTTTTACCTGATCAGTCAATTATAAAATCCAATTTCAAAGCTAAATTAATTTTGTATATGAGGCAGTTGCTATATTGACTTCGTTTCGTCTTAGGTTGATGAATACCAATTTTTCATTATTTCTTTAAATACAAATAGTTTAATTGGACAATTCAAGCCTATTCATATTTGGGAGAGACTAACTTCCTTTTTCTGTAAGCAGCAAGTGAGGTGATAAAAAATTGAACATTAAAAATTAGGTTGATTTTGATTTAATGACTAGAAAAGCCTTATATGTGGCAAATATTATGAAAATATTTAAAAAAAATTAGATAAAAATTAAATTTATGTTTGATAACAAATTTATTTAGTTACATTTGTGCTTTTAAAGTACTAATACAAATACAAAATGTCTAAAGGAACAGTAAAGTTTTTCAATGAAACCAAAGGATTTGGTTTTGTCAAAGTAGATGGCTCAAACCAAGAAGTATTCGTTCACGTGTCTGAATTAAAAGACCAAATCCGTCAGGATGACGAGGTTACTTTCGATATCCAAGAAGGGAAAAGAGGTTTAAACGCCGTTAACGTAAAATTAGCATAATTATATCATCACTTCGGTGATTAGAATTATATAATTTACATGAAGCCCCCGATGAGTCGAGGGCTTTTTTCTTGCTTTTTTTTAGATATTATTACCGCTCCATCACCCAAACTCCACGCCCATAAGTAGCAATGACCATTTGATTATCTCGTGGATGAATGAATAAATCTTGTACTGAAACGCTCGCTGGCAAATTTGCTTGAACTGATTGCCAGTTTTTGCCGCTGTTTTTTGAGGTATAAACGCCTAAATCTGTTCCACAGTAGAGAATAGAAGTATTGAAAGGGTCTTCACGGATCACATTTACTGGTGAAGCTGGTAAATCTCCCGTGATACTTATCCAAGTTTTTCCAAAATTGGATGTTTTATAGATATATGGTTTTATATTATCCTCTCGGCGGTCGCTGAGAGTAATATAAACGGTTCCATCTTTAGTTTTAGATGCTTCGAGTCTCGAAACATGGGCATTTTTTGGTGAGCTAGCCATTACTTTTGTCCATGTTTTGCCATCATCAGTTGTTAGATGTACATTTCCATCATCAGTGCCTACATATAAAGTTCCTTGCTTGAATGGAGACTCTGCCAAAGCCGTAATTGCTTGGTGGGCAATGGCATACGGTAATTTACCCATGCGGTTTTTATCATTCGTCGTCAAATCTGGACTGATGCGTTTCCAAGTTTCTCCCATATCGGTTGACTTAAATAAATACTGCATTCCGTGATAAATGGTTTTGTTATCAAAGTTTGAAATGTGTGTGTAAGCTAACCATTCGCCACGATGCGTTTCTTCATCTTCAGCTTTTTTGATAGTTATATTTTTAATGCGTTCTTTTCCTTCTTTTGTCAAATCTCCTCGTTGGATTCTACCATAAAAAGCACTTGAATAAGTAATATTTGGGTCTTTTGGGTCAATCGCAATAATGCTTCCTTCACCACCTGGCACAAAATGCCAACCGTTTTTCTTATCTGTTACTCCATTCCACGCTTGCCATGATACATTTGCACCCATTGAGCCTTCATCTTGTACAGAGCCATGAATATTAAAAGGTGTTGCCATATCATAAGCAACATTATAAAACTGTGTTGTTGGAATTTCCTTAAAGAAGTTTTTCCAAGTTTTACCACCATCATAGGTTACTACTATACCGCCATCGTTGGCATTAAGAATATAATTGCTGTCCGACGGGTCAATCCACATTCCGTGATTATCCCCATGAATACGTGTATCAGCAGTGGTTCCACCTTTTACAATATTCCAATTTTTGCCGCCATCTGCTGACTCCGCAATGTTTAGTCCCATGATAAAAACTTTATTTTCATTCGATGGGTCAACTCTAATTTGACTAAAAACCCAGCCATAAGTTCCTCCAAATGTTTCCATTTGTTTGTCATTTTCGCTCATTTTAGTCCAAGATTCGCCTTTGTCTGTACTTTTATAAACCTCAGCTCCTAAAATAACCAATTCTTTTGGACGGCCATAAGAGTCGAGTTCTCCTTCATTTCCTTGGCGTTTAGGCGTATGATTATCTACGTACGCATACAAAACATTCGGTTTTGAGGCACATATTGCTAAGCCGATTCGGCCAGTATTTTTTGTATCGGGCAAACCATTTTTGATGATTTTCCAAGTCTTTCCTGCATCAATTGATTTATAAAGATAATCGTCATCTTCGGGAGTTGGGTCGCTCCAACGCTTACGAATTCTATTCCACATAGAAGCATAAAGTGTATTTGGTTCTGAGGGGTCAATCAATAAATCTATGCAACCAGTTTTTTCGTTTTGATACAAAACTTTGATCCAAGTTTTGCCACCATCGGTTGTTTTATAGACGCCTCGGTCATTATTATAGCTCCATTCGTTGCCGCTTGCTGCCACATAAACAATGTCTGGATTTGTTGGGTGAATGACAACACGTGCAATCGTGCTGGTGTTTTCAAGGCCAAGATGTTGCCACGTTTTTCCGGCATCTGTCGATTTATACATTCCCATGC
This sequence comes from Emticicia agri, assembly GCA_945860265.1. Taxonomy (GTDB): domain Bacteria; phylum Bacteroidota; class Bacteroidia; order Cytophagales; family Spirosomataceae; genus Emticicia; species Emticicia agri_A. Next base: position 27,615 of record CAMAQF010000031.1, read on the forward strand.
CGGGAATTGAAGCTCGAAGAATATTGGCTTCACCAGTGCCAACATAAATTACGTTGGGATTTGATTTTGACACCGCAAAATTTCCAATGGCTTGTGTCCCGATTTTGTCCATTAAAGGTTTCCAGGTTTTGCCTGCGTCTTCGGTTTTCCAAAATCCACTCGTGGCAAAACTTGCATAAATAATATTTTTATTACCTTCAATTCCCCAAACATCGGTTGCTCGCCCACTGGTATTATCAGGTCCGAGGAGTCGCCAATTGAGATTTTTATAAGGTGACTTTTTAACGAGTTCGGCGTGTTTCTGAAAGGCATTTTTGCGATCCATGCCCGTTGAAGCACGGTTGTATTGTGCATTAATTTGGTGATGAATGAATATCGCTAAAAAGAGCATAAGTTTTTTCATTTTTAGGTCTGTTAGGGTGAATAAGTTTGTTTGTAAATATAGTTAAAAAAGGGTTACTGATTGCCACAACCATCAATATAGGCTTTAAAAATTGCTCCCTGCTGAGTTTGAAAACCAGCAGTCAATAAAATACTTTTGCCTGCATCATAAGATACATTAGCCGTTGAACTGATAATATTTGTAGCTTGTATGGTTTCTGATGCCTCATATTTTATATTGTTTGTAATTTGCGATGTTATATTATGAGTTGTTTGGCACGCTGCTCGTTTCAAAACCATCATAAAACCGCCATAAGGTTGCATATTTAAGCTAATTGTGTTGCTGGCTTGAACTTGGTAATTGGTTTCTGAAGTGAGAATATCTCGTGGATTTGCTCCATCGCTTAATACTTGTTTTGAATAATTGCCAGTAGCAATGAATGATAATGGTATTGAAATATTTCGAACTTGATTTTCGCCATTAATTCCAGAAATATACCAGTTTTCTCCCTTACGACGAGCCATTACAACGTGCGTACCAGGGAAACCATCTACCAAATGTGTTTCATCCCAAGTTGTGGGGAGGTTGCTAATGATTGATTTAGCTAAGGTTGGTAAGTTTGTATAACTATCTACCATATCAACTAAATGTGTTACGCCCGATTCAAAAATGTTAAGCAATGCAATTTCGTGAACGTCAGTTGTAAGATGTTCAGCTCCTCTTCCCCAACCGATAATAGTCGGTGTATAATCCATTGGGCCAATTACATTTCTCGTAAAAGGCAAAATAGTATGGTGACGAGGTGCATTGGGCAAGAAGCTTCCATCAAAAATATAAGCTTCTGAACCTTTTACTGCTTCCATGGCAACTAAATTTGGGTATGTTCTTGACCAACCTTTTGGAATAACATTTCCATGAAAATTAACCATTAATTCATATTCGGCGGCATCTTTGAGAATTTCAATATAAAGTTTGATTAATTCCTGTTTATCGCTCTGGAAATAGTCAATTTTTACACCTTTAATGCCCAAAGCATGAATACGAGCAAACTCCTGGCGGCGAGCAGATTGAATGTGCATTAAGTCACGAGGATGTTCAGGTTGGTCGTTTGAAGGTCCGCCCGAATTATACCATAACCAAAGTGTTACATTTTTGCTATTTGCGTAGTTAATTAAGGCATTAATATCCCCACCATTTCCCATCTGATTCCAGTTGACATCAATCAATGAGTAGGGCAAATTTAACTCTGCCGCTAAATCTATGAAAGTTTTTAGCTTGGCGAAATTTTTAGGACTATCGAGGTCTGACCACCAACTCCAAGTCGAAATTCCAGGTTTTATCCAAGTTGTATTAACTATTTGTGAAGCTTTACTTACATGAGAAACGAGGTTAGATTCAACCACATTATTGAGTTGTTTGCCAATCATTATTACTCGCCAAGGCATTGTCCAAGGTAGTGTCGAGCCTGCATACCAGGCATAACTATTACCATCGTCTGGACTTGGTGCAGCAACTGAAAATGTGCCATTGCCTAAATAAGAAGATAGATGAGACGCAAAAAATTTTTCATCTAAATCTGCTTCAGTAAGCAATATCCAAGCATTGGGTGTTTGAAAAAGTGCAGGAAATGCCAGTCCATTAAACTGATTGATAGCTTGATTGAGATTTATACCATTTTCGTAAAGTTTTTCATAAACAGGTCTAAAATTATCATAGCCTTGAATCCAAGTTTTGCTATTATTGACTGGAATTTGGAAAGTTGTTTTGTCTTCAGTTACGTAATAAGTATCATTGGAAGTTTCAGGGAAACGATAACGCAGTGCCACTCCATCATTGTATGCTCTAAAAGTTACCTGAAATTGACTATTATTTGAATTATGAAAATTGAGCGTGATTTCGTTGGCGTTGTTGCGAAGTTGTAATTGTTTTCCAATCGACATTGTATAATTTTCATCAATAGTCTCCGTACTGCTACTTTCAAAAGTTAAATTTTTGTTAAAAGACTGGTCAATACGAGAGATGCCTAGATTCGATGACTCTATAATAGTTTGTGTTTGATTATTTTCGAGATATTCTACGTAGTATTTGAGCGTACCATCGGCTTCGGTGCGTTGGATTGTGACTCGGATTTTATCACTAGGAGAACTTACTTGCCAGTTTTGAGCAACTATGCTGTAAGAAAGAAAAAAAGTAAAAAAAGCGTGATAAATAAGTTTCATATATTTTTGATAAAGAACTAAACAATAGTCAAAAATATACAAATAATGCGTCTAAACCAATAATCCTTTATACTGCATATTATAGAGATTGGCATAGAAACCATTGAGTTTCAGCAGTTGCTCGTGGCTGCCTTCTTCCTTGATTTGGCCTTTGTCGAGAACGATGATTTTGTTGGCTTTTTGAATCGTACTGAGTCGGTGAGCGATTACGATTGAAGTACGTCCACGCATCAGTTTATCAATTGCATTCTGAATCAATTCTTCAGTTTCAGTATCGACTGAGGAAGTGGCTTCGTCCAACACAATTATCTTTGGGTCATGCACCATTGCTCGTACAAATGAAATGAGTTGTCGTTGCCCAACCGAGAGCGTTGCTCCACGTTCTTGTACGTTATAATCGTAGTTATTGGGTAGTTGCATAATGAAATCGTGAACGCCAACGAGTTTGGCGGCTTCGATGATTTTTTCTCTAGAAATATTGCTATCGCCCAATGTAATATTATTTTCGATAGTGTCAGAAAATAGAAATACATCTTGCAAAACTACGCCGATTTGTTCACGCAAACTACGTAATTCATATTCTTTTACGTCTTGATTATCAATCATAATAGTGCCTTTATTTATATCGTAAAATCTTGATAATAAATTGATTATCGAAGACTTGCCAGCACCAGTTGCTCCAACAAAAGCAACAGTTTCGCCATGATTTACATTGAATGAAATATCTTTCAAAACATAATTTTCATTATTATAAGCGAACCAAACATTTTTGAATTCAACTTCACCTTTTAAATTCGCTTTTTTAAAACCGTCATTGCCTGTATAATCATCACTATCGAGCAATTTTAAGATTCTGTCCGTACTTACAATTCCCATTTGGAGGGTATTCATTCTATCGGCAATCATTCTTATTGGGCGAAAGAAAATATTAATAAACATAATGAAAGCCGTTACCGTACCGTAAGTTACCTCAGCGTTTAAAATTTGTTTTGCCCCAAACCAAACAACCAAACCCGTACCCAAAGCCGCAATTACCTCAGCAACTGGATAATATATTGAATAATACATGATTGACTTAATATTTTCGTCGCGGTGTTTTGTATTGATGGCGTGAAATTTATCAAACTCAATTTTTTCGGAATTAAAAATCTGAACAATGCTCATGCCAGTAATGTGTTCCTGCACAAAAGAATTGAGGCTCGATACCGCATTTCGCACTTCGTTGAAAGATTTTTTTACTTTTTCTTTGAAAACATAAGTGCTCACCAACATAAATGGAATCGTACAAAGGCTAATTAATGAAAGTCGCCAATCAGTGTAAAACATCACCGTAATGACGAGAACTAACTGCAAAATATCGCCCGCAATTGCTGCAATACCATCGCTGAAAACATCAGCCAATGTTTCAATATCCGAAATCGTACGGGTAACGAGTCGGCCAATAGGAGTGTCATCGAAGAATTTTAGTCGTAAATGAAGAATTTTATGGTAAAGCTGTACCCTAATATCACGAATGATATTCTGCCCTAGCCACCCAGCTAAATAAGTATTGATAAATTGTATCAAAGACTGCACAACCAAAAGCCCAATCATAGTAGCCATCATTTTGGCAAGACCATTATAATTGCCTGCTGAAACCGGGCCATCAATCGTTTGGCGAATAAGCAAAGGCAGGGCAGGAGATAAAGTAGCACCGAGCATGATTGTCAGCACCAAAATATAAAACTTAACATTATAAGGCTCAATAAATTGGAAAAGTCGTTTTAGAATTTCCAAATCGAAGATTTTGCCAGAGGGTGAAGTTTCAATAATATTTTGTTGAGACATATTGTAAAATCAAAAGTATTTTATAAATTTAACTTATAAATTATAATAATCGTTCAAAAAAATTGATTGAATTTAACCAATTTGGTAATCTAATTCCGGGCAATAATCCGATACTTTGTACTTTTAATAATTTATCTGAAAGTTTTGCTTGGAACGAATATCGACGATTGCTATTAGTCGAATTGCATAGTTTTATTTCAGATGTAAAAATATTACTATCTGATGATACTAAAATATGGGTGGATGGTAGTTTTATCACTAATAAAATTCTTCCGAATGATATTGATTTAGTCTTATTTGTGAATACTTCTGTTTATCAAGAGAATTATAATCTTTTGAAAAATATTAGGATTAAATATTCAAATATTGATGCTTTTTTTGTAAAAGTTTTTCCAGATGACCATAAAAAATATCAGCATGGTGAATTAGATAAATTAGAATTTTTGCATTTGTTTAGTAAAGATAGAAAAAAACGGAATAAGGGATTTATTGAATTGAAAATCAATTAATTATGGAAATTGTAGATGAAATAGAAATTGAAATTTTCTATACTATTGAACGAATGAAAAGTATTGATCATGCTATACTGCGTCATCAAAATCTTGATTATCCAAATAACTTTATGATTGAACAATATCAAGAACTAAAGAAAAAATTATCAAAAGATTTAGTCGCACTATTACGAAAAGCCACAAATTTGAATCTTCAAATTGCAGCTTGAAATTTTCTACAAGCCCAGCAACCCATAATCACGCAAAACATTCACAGGTTTATTGTAGAAAAATAATTCAAAATCTTCAAAACCAGCAACTTCATAATCTGCTTTTATTTCTTGGAATGTATAAACCTTTTTATTTTTCGTGGAAATTTTATCGAGCATCTCAACTAACCAATCGCCTTGAGCTTGGTTAAGTTTGATACTGAAAGATTCTTTTTTATCGTGAAAAGTAAGGTTTGCTGTCTGAAACGTTTGTCCTTTTTTCGTTGTGCTTGAATAACTTATCAAAGGGTTTTTGCCTAGCCAAACTATTTTTGAGCTAGGTTTTAGCATAAATTGGGACGTTGAGTCGTCATCATCTTCGAGCAAGGCATTTTCAATATAATTCTTTGGAACTTTCGTGCGTGGAATCTTAAAGTCAAACCATTCTTGTAGTGGATATTCAAAACAAATTCCGTGCATATAATTGAGCAGAGATTTTTTTAAACCAAAGCTAAAAGCCTCATGGTCAGTACCTTTTGGGTCTGAAAAAACTAAATCATTATTAGCAAAAGTACCGAGCGTATTACTTTCTCGATGCACTGAAAACTGTTCGGGGTACATTCCAACTGGGCTGTGAGCGGTCATGGCAAATTGGTGCCAAAATCCCGATTGCAAAATGCCAATCTCAAACATTTGACGCACCATTTCTAGCGAATCAATGGTTTCTTGTGCAGTTTGGGTTGGAAACCCGTACATCAAATAAGCATGAACCATGATACCTATCTCAGTAAAATTACGAGTAACTTGTGCTACTTGAGCAACGGTCACGCCTTTTTGAATCAATTCAAGTAGTCGGTCAGATGCTACTTCCAAACCTCCCGAAACAGCAATACAACCTGAAGCCTTGAGCAACTGACATAAATCTCTGCTAAAACTTTTCTCAAATCTGATATTTGTCCACCACGTTACGGTTAGTTTTCTGCGTAGAATCTCTAAAGCCAATGCTCTCATCAATGCGGGTGGGGCAGCTTCATCCACAAAGTGAAAACCATTTTCGCCTGTTTGAGTAATCATTTCCTCCATTCTGTCGCAGAGTAGATTTGCAGCAATTGGCTCGTAGATTTTAATATAATCGAGCGAAATATCGCAGAATGTGCATTTTCCCCAATAACAGCCATGAGCCATTGTGAGTTTATTCCAACGGCCATCGCTCCACATTCGGTGCATAGGATTTGCGATTTCGATAACCGAAATGTATTTGTCTAATAGTAAATCGCTGTAATCTGGAGTACCAACTTCCGACTGTTTAAAATCCTTAAGTAAAGAATTGTTTTTGTAAACGACTTTCCCATCTTCAAGAATAAAAGTGCGTTTAAATGTTGGTACATTTTCTTCGTTTTTAGTTTTCGCAGGTGTTGAATATTCCCCATTAGGGGTTAGGGTCTTTATAATCTCTTCCAACGGAGCCTCACCATCATCAAGAGAAATGTAATCGAAAAATTCAAAAACTCGGACATCAGATAACGAACGCAATTCGGTATTGGCAAAGCCACCTCCCATAGCAACTTTGGCGGTTGAATAGTTTCGTTTTACCCATTGCCCTATTCTGAATGCACCATAGAGATTTCCAGGGAACGGCACTGAAACAACCACCAATCTTGGTTGAATTTTGGCCATACTTTCAGATAAAATTTTTACCAAAATGTTGTCAATATAGCTGAAATCTTGTTGTAAAACTTCATATAATTCATCAAAACTATTTGCCGAACGGCCCAAACGCTCAGCATAGCGACTAAACCCAAAATGTGGGTCAACGCACTCCATGATGAGGTCAGAAATATCTTCGAGAAAGAGTGTTGCCAAGTGCTTCGCTTTATCTTGCATTCCCATTGATCCAAAGGCCCAATCGAGGTCTTCGAGTTGTGCAAAACGAGATGCTTCTGGTAAGAAGTTTTCTTGACAAATTGCGTTCGAAAGTGTAGGGTTTTTGCCTTGTAAAAATAAAATTACGGAATCGATCGTCTGAATATAATCTTCTTGTAAAGCAATAATTCGCTGGGAGTTTTTTGAGAAAACCTCTGTTTTTTGATTAACAAAGTCGAATAATTCTGTTAACCCTTTTTTTGAAAACAAAGTCAAAATCACCTCAATCCCCAAATCGGCTTGAAAGCATGCAATATTTTTGGTATTTAGAAAACCCTTTATATAAGCCGTTGCTGGATACGGTGTATTCAGTTGGGTAAATGGGGGCGTTATTGCAAAAACTGTTTTGTTCAAGAAATTAGTATTTTACGGTTACTTTCGCTCTTTTAACTAAGTATTCGAAATTATTGTACTCTCCAAAATACTAACCTTATCATTGGCTTGAATGCGAGAGAGTTTCCAATATGCGACTGATTTTAGTAGTGTAAATATTGGCTGAATATCAAAATCCTTATTAATTTACACTATAACTTTAATGGTTAGTTTGTTTTTTTGATAAACTTAAAGAAAAGTTTGCATCATTAGCTATATTGAAAGGTTAAGAATCCTGAAAGGATAATATTTTTAAAGTAGAAAATATAAATAATTTAATACACAAGAATCCCGAAGGGTTGACATAACTTTTAATGCAATGTCATTCCTTCGGAGTTCTTTTTGTTATTTGTACATTATCTTTATAATCCTTTCACCTTGAGGGGGTTTTGAGCTAAATAAATTTAAGCAAACAATTCTTTTTGCCAAGAAAAAATTAATAACCTTAATTGAATCATTTTATATAACGGAAATCTTGTCCATCTTCTAAGCTCAACAAAATTTCATAATACAAATCAATACAAGACTGAATATCATCTTTATGGCACATTTCTACAGTTGTGTGCATATATTTTTGAGCCAATGAAATCAAAGCGGAGGCTACACCTTCGCCCGAATAAGCAAACGAATCAGTATCTGTTCCTGTCGAGCGGCTAGTAGCTGCACGTTGGAACGGGATATTTTTCTCGGTGCAAACATCAATCATAAAATTCAAAAGATTATTCTGTACGGCTGGGCCATACGTAAGTACAGGGCCACGTCCGCAAGCTAAGTCTCCATCAGTTTTTTTATTATACATCGGTGACTGCGTATCATGAATTACATCGCAACAGATAGCCACATCAGGTTTTAATCTACGAGAAATCATTTCTGCTCCACGCAATCCAATTTCTTCCTGCACTGCATTTACTACATAAAGCGTGAAAGGAAGTTTAATATCATTTTCTTTAAGTTTACGAGCAACTTCGGCAATGATATATCCACCTATACGGTTATCCAGAGCACGGCCAACATAGAATTTCTCGTTTAACTCCATCAATGTATCTTCAAATGTAATCACACAACCAACATGGATTCCCATTTCTTCAACTTCAGCTTTTTTTGCGGCACCTACGTCAATAAAAATATTTTTTAATGTAGGTTTTTCCTCGGTGGATGACTCACGAACGTGAATAGCTGGCCATCCAAAAACACCTTTTACAGTACCTTTGGTTGTATGAATATTTACTCGCTTCGATGGGGCAATTTGGTGGTCAGAGCCACCATTGCGGCGTACATAAATGTAACCGTCTTCATTAATATAATTGACAAACCACGAAATCTCGTCAGAGTGAGCTTCGATAACTACTTTGTAAGGTTGTCCTGGATTTATTACTCCAACGGCAGTTCCGTAAACATCAACGATTTGTTCGTCAATATAAGGTTTTATATAATCTAACCAAATTTGTTGACCTGACGACTCAAAGCCTGTCGGTGAGGCATTATTTAAGTATTCGTAAAGAAATTCAATTTTTTTTTCTGCCATTGCTTGCTGTATTATATTTTTCTCAATTTTATCTCAAAAGTAATCTTATAGCACGAAAAAACCTTGTTTTTTTTGAAAAATTGAACTTTGGAAAAGCTAAAAACCAAAAAAGCATCGCTCAAAATGGCAATGCTATTTTAATAATAAACCCTAACCCAAAACTATAAAAAAACTGCTGTGTCGAACTACCTTCGACTCTAATTTCTATCTTCAATTTAGCTTTAGCATCATTAAATTACGGATAAGCCCCCACATCACATTAAACATTAATCATCGGCATTCAATCATTTCAATTCATCCCAACTGCTGAAATATCAAGAATCTTAAACTCTGTTCGTCGATTAGCTTGATGTTGATCCTCTTTGCACACTACATCATCATCACAATTATTTAATAATTCTGCCTCGCCATAACCCTTTGCTACTACACGTTTGGTATCGATTCCACGAGCGGCCAAATAATCAAGAACTGCTCTAGCTCTATTGCTCGATAATTTCAAATTGAAGGCATCACTTGAACGGCTATCAGTGTGCGAACGCACCTCGATTTTCATATTTGGATACTTCTTTAAAATCGGGATGAGCTTGGTTTCCAACTCTTTGGCTGCATCTGATCGGATGAAAAACTGTCCGTAATCATAATAAATGTTTTCCAGTCTGAAAATATCGCCTTGACCCACTAAACCTAAGTTTTGCTCAACAGTTTTCGGGCTTTTGCGAGTTTGTTTTACTTTTCCTAGACTTTCGGTATTTACGGCGTAGAGGTCTTTACTGGCTGTTACCGAATACTCACCTTCTTTTTTAGGTTGGAATTCGTATCGTCCATCTTCACCTGTTACGATTTGTTCTTTAAAACCATCTTTGTCATTTTTAAGCGTTACAACTGCCCCTTGTATCGGACGTTGATTTAACTCCGAAACAATCGTTCCTTTGATAATTGGTGCTTTAGATTTTTCTAAATAAATAGTGATTGAAGTCTGATTTTTGAGTGAAGAAGCAAAAGTTCCGTAAGAAACACCGTTTGTCTCATAGCCTTCTTTTAAGGCTTTAAAGTCAAATTCAGAACCAGTTTCTAAACAAACTGTTACTTTTCCATCCGAACCTGTCACGAAAAGTTCTTTATTTTGGCCGTTTTTCAACATTCTCACATCAACTGCTTCTAGAGGTTTTTTACTTTCAGCATCGTAAACTAAAAGGTTTAGTTGGCGACATCCATGACGGAACGAATAAAGATTATCATCTCCATAGCCTCTTTTGCGGTTTGAACTAAAATATCCGTTCGAACGAGTCCCATTGGTGATTAATCCAAAATCATCTTTTTCAGAATTTATTGGCGTACCGAGGTTCTTCACATCATTTAAAGGAATTCCTTCCTTCATCTCTACATAAAAAATATCTAAACCACCCAATCCTTCGTGTCCATCCGAGGAAAAATACATATTTCCATTTTCGTCAAGATAGGGAAACATCTCATTACCTTCTGTATTGATTTCACGACCCAAATTAACGGGTGAACCCCAATTTCCATCACGGTAATCTACCACATATATATCAGTTCCTCCAAAGCCACCAGGCATATCCGATACAAAATACAATTTGCTTTCATCGGTCGATAAAGCAGGATGTCCGCATGAATAATCGTCACTATTGAAAGACAATTCTTTTACGCCTCCCCAATGTTTATCGTTTTCGGTAGCCATATAAAGTTTTAATTTATTGACACCATCCGAACTTGTGCGGCTGCGACCGTAATTATAGTTATTTCTTGTGAAAATTATTTTTTTATAATCTTTAAAGAACGTAACAGGTCCTTCGTGATATTTACTATTAAGTGTTTTGCTGAATTGTTCGATTTTTGAAAGCGGCTTTTCATTTTCTTCGGTAGCCATAGCTTCTAATTTTTCGGAGGTACTAAAAGTCGAGCCTCTTCCCGCACCACTGGCTTGTTTCATCGCCATAATATTATCTTTACGAAGTGCTGCGGTATCAGCAAACATAAATAAATCAAGAAAAGGCGTTTGGTTTTGCATGAAAACTCGCTTGATTGATCTACCTTCTTCTCGGGCTGATACGAATACTAAACCATTCTTATAATACATCGGACTAAAATCTGACTGCCGCGAGTTAAGTGAGTACAGATAATCAACTTTATAGGTGGCCGAATCTTGATAAAAATGACTATTATCCATGTATGCTATCGTGAAACGACGGCCACGCATATCGGTCGTTTGTTCTTGACCGTAGCGACTATACATTTTCTGAGATTCTTTATATTTTCCGTTATTGGCCAAAGCTTGAGCAAAATATAGATATATTTCGCTTTCAAGATCTTTGCTGAAACGTTCAATTAATTCGACATAAATACGCTCGGCATTTCGAGAATCCTGCACTTTTCGGTAGCTGTACGCAAGTTTTGTGAGCGTCTCTTTAATTTCGGATGTACCAGTTTTTGCAGTACGAAGAAAATCTTCATAATTACGAATAGCTTCAATATAACTCATGTTCTCAAAACTGCGATTAGCAGCTTTCAAACGTCCATTCTGAGCGAAGGTTTGTTGAGCCATTATGATAATAAAAGCCAATATCCAAATACTATATTTTTTCATAAGCAAAGCACTTTTAAACTTTTCAATAATAATGAATATAATTCAAGCACGTAGTGATTTCGTAAAAAAATCCTTTCAAAACTCGTGCCAAATAAGAAAATGGTTTTGTAAATTGATTAAAGTATAGTGTTTGCAGAGGAAAGAGAAAATGTCTTTCTGCAGGAGAGAAATTTACTTAAATGATTGATAGTGAATTATATAAGTAGTCCGCGGTCAATATTCTACAGTTCACATTAACATAAAATACTGTCTATTAGTTTTTTATGAAAAACATATTTTTCGATGAAATGTACCCAACTACTTAGAAGAGTTTTTATAAAAGGGGATGCCTTAATTTAGATGATTTGTGGATAATTATAAAAAATATAAATGTCTAAACCACTTCAACTTTAAGCACTTTTTTAGTACTCTCTGTTAGTTTGAATCTATTGTCGGCTCGGTGATTGATTATCCAAATTGTAGCATCTTGTGAAGTGAGTAGAAATGTGCTTTTTTTAAGATAGAGCGAAATTTTTTTATCAATCATAAAGTCTGAAATTTTCTTTTTTCCTTTCATTCCGAATGGAATAAACCAATCACCTTCTTGCCATTGGCGAAGTATAATCGGGAAAGTGATTTTATCAAAATCGGCAAAAAGAATGGCATTGTTTCTTTCAAAATTTGTTTCCATTTCTTCGATATTGAATACCGTAAATCTTAATTTATTATCTAAATAAACAAAGCTTTGACCTTTGTTTATTTCGTCTAAACTGATACTCATAGAAATCGTTTTTTCTGATGATGAAGGCGGGCTTATTACTAAGTCTTCTCTATCTTTCAAAAGCGTAAATTTTTCTGAATAAAACATTTTCCCCGAAAGTCCAGCGAGCGAATTGAAAATTTCTTTTGATTGAAAATAATTAAAACCAAATTCTTTCAACAGTTCTTCCAAATAATAATTAGCTGACTGCCAATGTTTTATATCGACAATTTTCAAGAAAAAAATACCGTTTTCTTCCCGAATAACCGTGGTTTTGAAATGGCTAAGGTTCTTGCGAAAATCGGCTTCGAGCGAATGAAAACGTTCGAGGTTACGGGCAAAAGTTTCATCAAGATTTGGATTGATTTTTTTTAATAATGGCACAACTTGATTTCGAATTAAATTTCGCTGATAATCATTCGAAGCATTACTGCTATCTTCTTGCCAAGATATATTTTTCTTGGTCACATAATCATCAATTTGTTTCCGAGAGGCGAAAAGCATTGGACGAATAATATACCCTTTCTTTGCTGAAATCCCCTTCAAGCCCGAAATTCCTGTGCCTTTCGTGAGATTAAGCAACACTGTTTCGATGCTATCGTTGAGGTGATGAGCTGTTGCGATATAATCAAAATTCATTTCTTGTCTCATACTTTCGAACCATTCATATCGTAATGTTCGAGCCGCCATTTCAATCGAAACTTTGGTTTTCTTAGCGTAATTTTTTGTATCGAATGTTTTTGTGTGAAAAACTACCTTGTTTTCTTTACAAAGATTTTCTACAAAAATTTGGTCATCGTCTGAGTCTTTTCCTCTTAGTTGGAAATTGCAATGAGCAACAGCAAATTGGAAGCGACCGTTGCTACGGTTAGGCTCAAGAAGGTTTGCCCTACAAAATAGGTCAAGCATAACCACTGAATCTTTGCCTCCACTGACAGTTAGTAAGACTTTTTCGGAAGACTCGAATAATTTTTGCTCGTTAATATATGTTAAGAAGGCATGAAGCATGAATGCAATTACGTAATTTTGTAAACAAAATTAGAAGTTTCAATCGAAGATGATTAAAAATATTATAAAAAAGTATCATTTCAGCTTAACATCTACCAAGTTTTACACGAATGCGGGGCTTGTCGTATTTGGACTTTTGTTGATTTCGTTTTTTTCTTATGCCCAGAAACCTCTCAATCCGCCGCCACCGCCGCCTTCTGGTTCACAAATCAATTTATTGAGTGCAGATAGTTTGGTGGGTTTAAATCAATTGCCTTATTATACGCGTAAGTTTTTGGGAAATGTCTCTTTTCAGCACCGTGGAGCAATTTTGTATTGTCAAAGTGCTACTCAAAACGAAACTTCAAATACACTTGAAGCTTTTGGCAAAATTAGAATCGTACAAGGTGACACATTAATAATTACAGGTGATACACTTTATTATGATGGTAATACTCGTTTTGCTCGTGTGTTGGGAAAAAAGGTAGTTTTAACCGATAAAAAAGTAACCCTCACGACTCGTGTAGTAGAATATGATATTCAGAAAAACCGAGCCTATTACCCTGTACGAGGTGTAATCATACAAGATTCAAGTATTTTGAAAAGTGAAAAAGGTTTTTATAATACCCGAAGTAAGATTTTTAATTACAAGGAAAACGTAGAAATTACGAATCCGAAATATACCATTACGTCGGATAGTTTACAGTATAATGCCCGATCCAAAATGGCACTTTTCAAAGCTCCAACGCTTGTCAAAAGCAAAGATGGCGATATCCTGGCAAATGCAGGAAGTACCTACAATACAGAAACACAACAATCAAATTTTAAAGGTCGCTCAAAAATTGTCAATGAAGATTATACTCTGACGGGCGATACGCTTAATTTCGACCAAAAGACCGAATCAGGTTTTGCTAAAGGAAATGTAGAATTAGTCTCGAAAAAAGATAAAATTATTTTAAACGGAAAAGTAGGCGTGCGTGATGGCAAAATTGGTTTCACAAAAATCATGGGCAACGCCTTGATGCGTAGCACGGCCGAACTAGACACACTGTTTTTGAGTGCCGACACACTATATGCCTATGAGCGAAAAGATAGTTTGGTCGCATTATCGGATACCGTAAAACAAACCAAAAAAGAAGATAAAAATGCCGCCGCCAAAATGGAGAAATTGCTGGCGTTTGGACACGTAAAAATTTATCGCTCGGACATTCAAAGTCGCTGTGATTCACTGCTTTACGATTTGAAAGATTCAGTAATTCATTTTTTCTCCAAACCTATTATTTGGAGTGATAAAAATCAATCTGAGGCTGACACGATTCACGTATATATGAAAAACAACAAAGTGAGTCGAATGAACATGATTAACAAGGGTTTTGTGATTGCGAAAGATACAGCACTAAATTTTAATCAAATCAAAGGTCGGAAGATAACTGCATCATTTAATGCACAAACACGTATAGAAAATGTTTTGGTTGAAGGCAACGGCGAAAGTATTTACTACGCACTCGACGAAAAAAATAAATTAATTGGTGTAAATCGAGTTGAATGTAGTAAAATGAACATGAAGTTTGAGGAAAACCAAGTAAACAGAATTTCGTTTTTGGGTCGCCCTGATGCCAAGCTCGTTCCACCTGCTGAATTGACCAATGATGGTAACCGTTTAGATGGTTTTGAGTGGCGAGAAACGGAAAAACCAACGAAAGCCGAAGTACTTGGAGTGAAACTTATGGATAAAAAAGTAGATTTAAAGCCTATTTTGGAAGCTAAAAAGTAGTCGAACGAAAAAAAAGTTTATCATAATTGTAACCTTTTACCATAAAAGCAAGTCTAATACAAAAAGTTTAGTTTTGATTTAAACAATATTCTCGTATATTTGTAGTATCCACAAAAATATACGTGCTAAAAAGCATAAAAATTAGAGTATTTATGGTTAAAAATATACAGAAATATTTTTCAGTATTGATTGGAGTCCTTATTTTATCCAATGCTGCCCTTGCTCAAGTTGAGAAAGGCAAATCGCGTTTGGATATCGGTAAGAAGCCTACAACGACTGCTAAATCTATTCTTCCCAAAACTGCGTTTGTGAGCAAACCAATGCCTTCGGAGGTGAGATTAAATAAGCCATCGGTGGTGAATCAGTACTTCCGAAATGCCTTGTTGAACGGTTCAGCGAAACCGGTAATTACCAAAACTTCAAATAGTGAAATTCCTGCAACTAACGATAGAAGTATTGGTGGAAACGAAAATAGCGATAAATTGTATTCGAGCGAAAAAATAACAGTATCGAATATTTATCCAAACCCTGCACACGATTACGCAACCATTGACTATACGATTACGGGAAGCGTAAACGAAGTAAATATGTCGTTTTATAATTTACTTGGACATGAAGTTGCTAAC
>CAMAQF010000032.1 GCA_945860265.1 Emticicia agri
ACAACACCTTGCATGTATTTTCCTGCTTCACTTGCATCGGTCGCTACTTTGCCATCATACATATCAAGTGCTAAAACGTTTACGTTTCCACCTAAATCGTTATAAAACACATCGGCTTGGCGTTTGATATGGTCGTTTAAACCCCACCATTCTTGATAGACAAAAAGCCACTTGTCTGATTTTTTCTTTGCTTTTACGAAATATGCATTGGCTTTTTTGCCGTCTGGCGTTGCAAATTCAGTCATTTTACCGCCAACTTCACTTGTATGTTTGTAAACAATTGGTGCTAAGTGAGAGGCGATAAAAGCTTTATCGGAAGCAAAAACGCCCATGTTACCATCATTACTTGCAAAAACTAATTCGCAACAACTTTGTGAGAAGCTAAACGCTGAAATACTTGCTAAGGCAAGGGTAAAAAGGAGTTTTTTCATTTGAGTATTAAGAATTAAACGTATATAAATATTCAAACGTTTTTTGAAAGAAAAAGGTTTTTGGCAAATTGCTTCCAACAAAAAAGAGAAAACATATGATGTCTTCTCTTTTTCTTTAATATTAAGGTATTTAAGAAATTATACCTTTCTCTTCGCCACCAATTTCTTCCCAGCACCCAATAATTGGTCGATTTCGGTATAACCCAAAAACATTTTTACTACTTTACCATTATTCGGATCAATAAATAATAGTGATGGGTAAGCATTCACCTCATATATACTTGAAAGCTTTACACCTTCGTCGGTTTCCATATCAATGGCAGCGTTTACAAAGTTTTGGTTAAAGAATTCACCCAAGTTTTTATCAGGAAAAACCCTTGCTTGAAGCATTTTACAAGGTCCGCACCAAGTTGTGTAGGCATCCATAAAAATAAGCTTCTTTTCGGCTTTCGCTTTTTCAACAATTTTTTTCCAAGATGTTTCGGTAAATTTTATGCCTGTGGCACTTTTGCTATTTTGAGCATAACTTACTACGCTGAAAAATAAGCCAATGAGAGCAACAAAAACGGTTTTCTTCATTTTAGTAATAGTTTTTTCCCGACTGCCCAAAAGGCGTTCGTGTGAAAGGTTAATAATTGATGTTAATAACGTACAGAAACAAGTTTTTAGTTTCTTTTGTGCCGAAAAAGCAAATTTTACTGAAAAACTATTCTCACCCCGCCCAATTTTCTCTATCCAAACTACGATACTGAATTGCTTCGGCTAAATGCTCGATTCTGATTTCTTCAGTTCCTGCCAAGTCGGCAATTGTGCGACTTACTTTCAAAATACGGTCATAAGCACGTGCCGAAAGTCCGAGGCGTTCCATTGCTTTTTTGAGTAATGCCTTTCCTGCTTCACCAATATCGCAGATTTCTTTTACCATTTCGGGCGGCATCATGGCGTTTGAGTGTATTTCTGAATTGTTTTCAAAACGTTTCGTCTGAATTTCTCGTGCCTTGATTACTCGTTCTCTTATTTCGGCAGAAGATTCATTTTTACGAGTAGAAGCAATTTGGTCGAAACTTACGGGTGTAACCTCGACATGCAAATCAATTCTATCTAAAAGTGGCCCCGAAATTTTATTGAGATATTTACCAACTGTACCTGGGGGGCAAGAACAAGGTTTTTCGGGATGATTATAATATCCACACGGACAAGGGTTCATACTTGCCACTAACATAAAATTTGAAGGAAATTCAACGGCTTGTTTGGTACGAGAGATAACAACTTTCCGTTCTTCGAGTGGCTGTCGCATGACTTCCAAAACTGTTCGTTTGAACTCCGGCAATTCATCCAAAAACAAAACTCCATTATGTGCCAACGATATTTCTCCTGGTTGTGGAAAACTCCCACCTCCAACTAAAGCAGCATCTGAAATTGTGTGATGCGGAGATCGAAACGGTCGGCGAGCAACCAGTGAGGCTTTTATGCCTAATTTTCCTGCAACTGAATGGATTTTTGTTGTTTCGAGGGCTTCTTGAAGCGTGAGTGGCGGCAGAATGGAAGGCAAACGTTTGGCAAGCATCGTTTT
The DNA here is from genome assembly GCA_945860265.1 of Emticicia agri. Lineage (GTDB taxonomy): Bacteria > Bacteroidota > Bacteroidia > Cytophagales > Spirosomataceae > Emticicia > Emticicia agri_A. Next base: position 2,005 of record CAMAQF010000032.1, read on the forward strand.
TCCTGCTCCTGGGGGACCAATCATAATTACGTTATGGCCACCAGCAGCGGCAATTTCCATGGCTCTCTTGATATTTTCTTGCCCCTGAACGTGAGAGAAATCGGCATCGTATTCACCAACTGAGTTAAAAAAAATATCTCTTGTGTCAGTAATTAAAGGTTCTATTTCTTTCGCACCTGTCAGAAACTCAATGGCTTCGGTAAGCGTATTTACTGGAATAATATCTAAGGAATTAACAATCGAGGCTTCCATTGCATTTTCAGTTGGAAGAATAAAGCCTTTGAGTTTATTTCGGCGAGCTTCGATAGCAATCGGTAAAACACCTTTGATTGGTCGAAGTGTGCCATCTAAAGCCAGTTCGCCTAAAATAACGTATTCTTCTAAACTTTTGGTCGTTCTGATTTGTCCAGAAACTGCCAAAAGACCTAAAGCCATTGGCAAATCGTAGGCTGAGCCTTCTTTACGAATATCTGCAGGAGCGAGATTGATAACTGTTTTTTGACGAGAAATCTGATAATTGCAATTTTTCAAGGCGGCATCTATTCTTTGTTGGCTTTCTTTAACCGCCCCATCGGGCAAACCTACAATTGCCATTCCAGTACCTTGCACAACGCTTACTTCAACTGTAATTAAAGCTGCATCGACCCCATAAACAGCAGCACCGAAGGTTTTTGACAGCATAAGTTTTGTATTTTTTAAAATATAAATTTGGGAAAAGGACTTGGGGATTAGGTTTTAGAGAAAAGTACGGCACCCAAAAAGCTCATACCTAAATCCTAAGCCCTAAAACCTTATTGTTCCCATCGCCAGTCTTTCCCAATAATCAGTTCGTTTTTGAGGTTTTGTTTGATCAAAAACTCTTTGGTTTCTTGGTCATTCATTTTTTTCACTGGCAAAGCATCAGCCTCGGCCAAAGCATAAAGCATCATCGCCGTAAAACGAACGTTGTTGCCGATTTGTTTTTTATCAATCAAATCGAAGCGGTCGCAGTTTGCGTGGTAACAATTATAGGCTTTTACAGGAAAATTTCCCGATGGCGAACAAACTGGCACGCCTTCGATCATAAATGGCTGATGGTCAGAATGTAAACCCGCAGAGTTTTGATTTACGTTTGTAAAAGTTGAGTCAACTTCTTTAATTTTTTTGCCGATTTCATCAAAAAACTTACGTAATTCGGGACGACCCATCGCATTGAATCCTTTGGCGTTATTGACCATATCGAGGTTAACCATTAGCTGAACTTGGTCGATTTTTCCTTCTTCTTTATACTTTTTTACCATCGCTTTCGAGCCGAGCAAACCCTGTTCCTCTCCCATAAACATCACAAACTCAATTGTGCGTTTTGGTCGAAGATTGAGCGATTGAAAAACTCTCGCAATATCTAAAATTGTGAACGAACCAATGCCATTATCCATTGCACCAGTGGCTAAATCCCAAGAATCTAAGTGACCGCCGATGATGATTTTTTCCTTTTTGTATTTTTTTGAACTTCCTGGAAGAGTCGCAATTATATTTCTTGCTCTGATTGGCCTGCTGAAATTTCGCATATCAATTACTGCCATAAGATTTGGTTCGTCTTTTATCCACTTACGTATAGCCTTGCCGCTTTCAACCGAAATACATACGGCTGGAATCGGAATCAACTCGCCCGTTACCGAAGCCGTTCCTGTCAAAAGCACTCCCCCATCAACTGCATTGGCTATTATTACGCCCGAAGCACCATATTTGATGGCTAAAGCTGTTTTTTCGGAGCGGTGCAAATTCTTTTTCCCTTTATTTTCGGCTGATTGAATATTGATGTTGAACAAAGCAATTTTTCCTTTGATTTCAGCTTTCACTTTTTCAAAATCAGACTCTATTCCATCGCCACAATCAACAATTGACCCTTGCAAATGCGAAGAAACCGGCGAATGTGCCAAAGCTACAACCTCTACATCACGAAAATTATCGCTTCCCTTTGGTACGATAGCCAAACTTACAGTATCTCTCGCCCAAGATTCAACCTCAAAAGGCAGATATTTTACATCTACAAAACCATATTCTTTAAATAGTTTAAAGGCATATTCTTCGGCCTTTTTGCCATTTGTGCTTCCTGTGAGGCGATGACCGATTGTTAAAGTTGCTTCACCTAGCGTTTCGTACGATCGACCACGATATAGCACATCTTGGTTGATTTTAACAAAAACGTCTTCAAGACTATCTCGCTTTAAATTGAAAGAGGAAAGAGCAGCGATGATTAATAAAATTATAAGAACAAAACTCTGTTTTTTCATTAGATTTATAACTGGTTATAATTTGTATAGATGATGATTTTGTATTCGATATGTAATATTAATTGTAAAAATCGTTATTTTTTTCATTTTTCTAAAAAATGTCTTTGTTTTTCCTCCAATCAGTATTTCACTGAGAATATTTTTCGAAATTATAAACATTTTATCCAACACAAAACAATGGAATACAGATGAAACTACTAAAAAAATAAACATAGATTTTTGTAGATAAGCTATGAAATTCTGCGTTGGAACATGCCAGATCTTCCGTTTCGGTTCTAAATATTTGTGGTAATATCTTCGTAGTTCCGATATTTTTAACCAAAGGGTAGAAGATATCCCTTACTTTTGTTGTGTTTCTTTAAAATAGTGTTTCACAAATATCAATATTCGATAATATTTCTCAAAAATATGAGTATACATTCAAGCATGACAAACATTGGGCTAACAGCTCCAACTGCACAAATAAAACCAAAAGAAATAGTCACACATAACCATACTCGCATTGATAATTATTATTGGCTCAACGAACCCGAAAACCCCGACGTGATTGCTTATCTGAATGAAGAAAACGAATATTTAGATAAAATCATGTCGACTTTGAAGCCTTTAAAGGAAACACTATTTGAGGAAATGAAAGGCCGAATCAAAGAGCAAGATGAGTCGGTTCCTGTAAAAAATGGTGAATACTTTTATTATGTAAAGTATGTTGAAGGTGGCGAATATCCAATTTACTGTCGAAAAAAAGAGAATCTTGAAGCTGACGAAGAAATTCTTCTCGATGGCAATGAAATGGGTAAAGGCAAAAAGTATTTCAGCATCGGTGGCTATGAAATTACAGATAACGAGGAAATCATTGCATACGGAGTAGATACAATTAGCCGAAGAAACTATACAGTTCGATTTAAAAATCTAATAACTGGCGAAATTTATAAAGACCAAATCAAAAATACCGAAGGTGGAAGCTACGCTTGGGCGGCTGATAATAAAACCTTTTTCTACATTTTGCGTGACCAAAAAACGCTTTTGGGCTATCAAGTTTGGCGACATATTTTGGGAACTGACGTAAAAACAGATGTTTTGATTTATGAAGAAAAAGATAACCAATATTACTTGGGTCTCTATAGAATGAAATCGAAGAAATATATTGCTATCGCTAGTGACCACAACGGAATTGCATCAGAATATCAACTTTTGGATGCTGAAAATCTAACTGGTAAATTCAACACGTTTCTACCTCGTGAGCGTGGACACGAATACGAAATTGAGCATTTTGAGAATAAATTTTACGTAAAAACAAATAACGACAATGCTTTTAACTTCAAATTAATGGAGGTAAATGAGCAAGAAACCAGCAATAAATCTAAGTGGCAAACCGTCATTGAGCATCGTCCAGAGGTTTATTTAGAAAAAATTGAAGTTTTCAAAAATCATTTGGTTGTTCAAGAGAAAAACCAAGGTCTTAGCCAACTCCGTATCATTAATCATGCTACAAAATTGGAGCATTACCTTAATTTTGGCGAACCTGCTTACGATGCAAACATTGGCTCAAACCCAAGTTTTAATACCAATATTCTTCGTTACAGCTATACTTCATTAACTACACCAAACTCGACATTTGATTATGATATGCACGCCCAAACCACAGAATTAAAGAAACAACAAACAGTTTTGGGCGGATTTGATAAAGAAAGCTATGTTTCAGAAAGGGTATTCGTGACTGTGCGTGACGGAGCAAAAGTACCAGTTTCAATAGTTTATCAAAAGGATACCAAACTTGATGGCAAAGCACCACTTTTACAATATTCTTATGGCTCTTACGGCTACTCAACCGATGCTACCTTTGTTTCAAGCCGCTTGAGTTTGCTCGACCGTGGTTTTGTATATGCAATTGCTCATATTAGAGGAGGACAAGAAATGGGTCGAGAATGGTACGAAAACGGAAAAATGTTCAAGAAAATGAATACTTTCAATGATTTTATTGATTGTTCAGATTTTCTTGTCAAAAACAAATATTGCAGCCCTGAAAAACTTTTTGCACTCGGAGGAAGTGCGGGCGGACTTCTGATGGGAGCCATTATCAATCATCGACCAGATTTGTATTGTGGGGTGGTGGCGGCTGTCCCTTTTGTTGATGTCGTGACAACGATGCTTGATGAAACTATTCCTCTCACAACTGGCGAATTTGAAGAATGGGGCAATCCCAAAAACAAAGATTCTTATGAATATATGCTCTCTTATTCGCCTTATGACAATGTTGAGGCAAAGAATTATCCCAACTTACTCGTAACTACCGGGTTACACGATTCACAAGTTCAATATTTTGAACCTGCCAAATGGGTAGCCAAACTTCGCACCTTAAAAACCGATGATAATCTATTACTGATGCACACAAATATGGAAGCTGGACATGGCGGAGCATCGGGCAGATTTGAGTCACTAAAAGAAGTAGCAATGGAATACGCATTCATTATTGACTTGACTGGAATTTTTAAAAGAATTTAAAGGCTAATTAATCAATTTTGGCAAAATATTATAGTTTTATTTAGAAATTTCTAACAATTTTTTTTTTCTTTGTTAAATATTAAATTAAAATTGTGACATTTACGATTTTTATCAGTATAATTTTAACATTATTTATATAATAAAACAAAAAAATTTCCCCAACATGAAGAAAATAACATTCCTTATTGTAGCATTATTAACATTATCCCTAACGACTCAGGCACAAGATTCTTGTAAGGTGTGTAAACCTTACAAGTGGGAAGTGGGTATTCCGCTTGGCGTCAATCAGTATTTTGGTGATATGCACTGTAGTAAACCATACGCTTCGGCAAACAGCATTATGATTGGTGCTTTTGTTCGTCGTCATATTAATGACTATTTTGCATTACGTGCCCAATTAGTGTTTGGACGATTGGCAGGAAATGACCTTGACCAACCAGACGGCAGATGGAATTATCGTCGATTAAAATTTAAATCTCCATTAACTGAGTTATCCTTATTAGGTGAATTCTACCCTTTAAAAGAAAGAAGATATACTTGTGACGGAACATTCCGTAGAACTCTTGCCCCTTACCTCTTCGGTGGTATAGGATCGGCGTTTACAAATCCAACAGTTGTTGCTCAAAACGCATCTTTACAAGATGATGACCCTCGCAAATACGTTGTAGCTCGTTTGTTCGACCAAGACCAAGCAAACTTGAAAAAAGCTGCTTTGGTTCTCCCTTTTGGTCTTGGTTTGAAATACAATGCTGCTGAAAGATTTACTATCGGTGCAGAAGTTGGTTATCGTTATGCATTCTCTGATTATTTGGATGGAACAAAAATTTCTACAACTGCTCTCGGAACTGGAACAGCACTAGAACCAAACGGAAAATCTTATACAGATGGTTATTTAGTAGCCAATCTACTCGGTTCATATCGCTTTGGTGATAAAGATGGTGATAAAGATGGTGTTGTTGACCGTTGTGATGCTTGCGTTACTGAAAAAGGTTTACGTAAATTCCAAGGTTGCCCAGATACTGACGGTGATGGTATTCCTGACAAAGATGATGCTTGCCCTACACAAGCTGGCTCAATGGCTTTAAAAGGTTGCCCAGATACTGACGGCGACGGTATCGCTGATAAAGATGACGAGTGTCCAACACAAGTTGGTACAGTAGCAATGAAAGGCTGTCCTGACCGTGATAAAGACGGAGTTGCTGACAAAGACGATGCTTGTCCAGATGTTGCTGGTGTGAAAGCATTGAAAGGTTGCCCAGATTCGGATGGTGATGGTATCGCTGATAAAGATGATACTTGCCCTAATGAAGCTGGTTCTGCTTCATTAAACGGTTGCCCTGATACTGACGGTGATGGTATTGCTGACAAAGACGATGCTTGTCCAACAACAAAAGGTGTTGCTTCTGCAAAAGGTTGTCCAGACCGGGATAAAGATGGTGTAGCTGATGCTAAAGACAAATGTCCAGACCTAGCTGGTTTAGCATCAAACGATGGTTGCCCAGAAGGATATGTCAATGGTCAATTAGTACCAAAAGGTTATAAAACTGCCAGTGGTTGTGAGATTTCTCAATTAGAACTTGATGAATTGACTTTCGCAGCTCAAGGCATTGAATTTTATAGCGGTACGAATAAATTGAAACCAGCTTCATATAAAAAACTTGACAGAGTTTGTTCGTTATTGCAAAGATGTCCTGATAGTATCTTAAACATCTCAGCATTTAACGATGGTGCAAGTTCAGCAGCAAACCTTCGTTCGGCTAAACTTCGTGCTTGCGCAATTTACGCTTATTTCTTGAAGAAAAAGTGTATCTCCAAAGCTCGAATGACTTATGAAGGTCAAAGAGATGAAGACCCAAGTACAGATTATACTACACCAGATGGTAAAAAATCTACTACTCGTGTTCAATTCCAATTAAGATAAAAACAGTTTTTCAAATTGTTTAGATATAGAAAAAGAGCAGAAGCCATTGGGTTCTGCTCTTTTTTTGTGAAATATAGAATATTTCAATACTTTTGAATTTATTAACTTAATCTCTAACTATGAAAAACATGTTTTACCTTATTCTCTTTTATCTTGTTGGCTCATTGAGCATATGTAAGGCACAAACAACTAACCTTACACCACAAGAATTTATTGCTAAGGCAAAAACCACAAAAAATGCCCAATTACTTGATGTACGCACACCTCAAGAGTGGGAAGATGGTAAAATTGCCTCTTCTAATTGTATCAATGTAAATGATGCAACATTTAGGCAACAAATTGAAAAATTAGATAAAAATAAGCCTGTGTTCGTTTACTGTGCCGCAGGCGGACGCAGCAGTAAAGCCGCTCCAATCTTGCAACAAGCTGGTTTTAAATATATTTATAACCTAACAGGCGGCGGATATAAAGATTTGGCTAATGCTGCGGTGAAGTAGTTTTTCTACCACGGAGGCACAGAGAACACGAAAAAACACTGAGAATATTCTCCGTGAAACTCTGTGTGATCCGTGCCTTCGTCGTTATTTCTACTACTTTTCTGAAAGCAATTTCAATAAAACTCCATTCGTCCAACCAAAACCATCTTGACGGGAATATTCTCCACCTGATAAATTAGAAACGTTGTATTTTTCAACCATTTTCCCAGTAGCTTTGTAAACCCTGAGGTTATTATCAACCCAGTTTTGTTTGATTTTATTGGCTAAATCATTGAAACCATAATTTCGTAAACCTTGAATGGCCAAATATTGCAAAGGAGCAAAACCATTTGCCCCATCCCATTGCTGACTTGTTTGGTTGAGAGTTGTCATTAAACCTCCTGCTTTCAAAAACTTGGTTTCTAAAACTTTAGCAACTTTTTCGGCTTGGGCTGAGGTGGCGAGTTTGAAAAACAATGGATAAACTGCTGCTAAAGAATAAACTTCGGTTTGTTTTCCTGCAACAAAATCAAAGTCAAAGTAAAAACCTGCGGCTTCATTCCAAAAATATTTATTAAAAATCGCTTTACGTTTATTAGCCAATGACTCCAAGTTTTTAGCATATTTTGGTTCATATTTGGCCTTGTAAATAGCGGCAAGCGTCATTTCCATATCATAAAGTATGGCATTCAAATCAACAGGAAGAATGTCAGTTGTATGAATAGTTGAAAGATTTTGTGAATCACGCAGCCAACGGCTCGAAAAACTCCAACCCGATTCGGCTCCTGAACGCAAATCTCTATAAACTTGATTTACTTTTCTGCCTGATTTGCTGCCAATTAGTATATCTTCTTTATAGGCTTCGGTGCGAGGAGTATCTTTTTCATCATAATAGCGGTTAAGCATATCATTTTTGCCAATAAAAACTGTTTTTCGGTAGGCTTTATCGCCTTTTTTACGTGCTTCATTTTGCTTTTGAGCATCTTCTCCACCTTTTTCAACTGCCATCCAAAACTGGTATTCTCGCTGAATTTGCGGTAATGTTTGTGCCAATTTATCTTCGTGCCCTTTCATTTCAGACAAAAGTTTTACCATAGAAGTAAAAAATGGTGGCTGCGAACGGCTAAAATAATAACTGCGATTTCCGCTAGGAATATGTCCAAAATCTTGAATCAATTGAGCAAAATTCAAAACTGTATTTGACATTAGAGAGTCTTTTCCAGAAACTTGCAAACCCAGCATCGTAAAATAACTATCCCAATAATTAACTTCAATAAATCTGCTATCTGGCACCACATGTTGCTTTAATAATGGCACAAACGTTCCGCCAAAATCTTTGGGTTTTCGAGTCAAAGCAGACCATAATTCATTAACATGCTGCTCCGCTGAATTATTAGGATTACTCACATAATTACTGTTTCCGTTTGAAGGCAACCTAAAATATTCAAGCACAAATTTTCTCAAATCGAAATTTTTAGATTTTTTCTGCTCTTCATATTTCTTCAAAATCTCTTCTGCCTTTATCTTAGGCACACAATCTGGGAAAGTTTTTGAATCGGCAAATACCGCTTTTAATTGTACTTCCAAAAAAAGTTCACCATACTCTTCATCGGGTGACTTATACTCTTTTTTTGTTACGGTATCACCACAGCCTAAAACAATTATGCTAACGATAATCATCAAAAAAGCGTGTTTCATAAAATTTGTTGTCATCCTAATCGTTAAAATTTATGTTAAGTATTTCTTAAAACTTGTCTAAATAATATAATATTTGCCGCTGATTAATATTCAATTATAATGTTTTAACTAAAAGTAGTAATTTCGTATTTATAAAGGCTAAAATATCTTTTTGGTCTGATTTAGAAATGCGATTCGGTGAATCGCTCCACAATATTAAAATAGACATGAAATTTATCAAAATAGTTTTAGGATTTATTCCTTTTCTTTCAACCGCACAAGTTGATTTACAAGCCGTAGGCACTTGTACCGAAACTAGTTCTTCGTTTTTTCGACAAGGCGTAAAAGAGCAGGAGTTCACAAAAACTTATGATACCCAAGGGCGAATTCTGAAACAAACCAGTAATTTTTCAAGCAAAAATACAGGAAATTATACCGAAGAATACACTTATGAATATGATTTGGCGGGAAACAATACGGTTATTACTTACAAACGGAATAACGAAGTAAAGAGAGTCATTAAAAAAGCATTTGATGCTACGGGGCAACTTTTGCAAGAGTCGGCAAGTGCTGGAGTAAATCTTCTATCGGTCAAGACACCTACAATCAACGGCACTCAAAAAACTCAAATTTTTTATGCTGAAGATGGAAAAACCGAAACATTCCAAGAAATTACTAGCACCAACGCCAAGGGACAGCTACAAAAAAAAGAAGTAAAAGATCCTTCAGGAAAAATTTTGATGTCGGATACCAAAACTTATAATATTCAAGGAAAACTCACCCAAGATGTGCATTTCGATGCCGCAGATAAAATTACGACCCAAACTGATTTTGTGTATGATGCTGCAGGAAATTTGACAAGAGATAAAACCTTCAGAAATAATGTAGTTTTCGCTGAAACAAAGCACGAATACGACACAACGGGCAAACTTATTCAAAAAACTCGCTTAAACGGCAAAGGGCAAATTGATTATTATTTTACCTACGAATACAATGCTCAGGGAAATATGACAAAAGAAAATTATTTCTATAATAATCAAGGCATAAGTGTTCGTACATTTGAATATGATTTGAAGGGAAACAAAATCAAAGAATCATATTTGGACAAACTCGGGACTGTAAATATGTATAAAATATGGGAGTTTGCCTGTAAATAAGAAAAGCAACGGTCAATGGCGGGCGGCGTTCAGCTAAACAGTCCACAGAAAAGTTAATTATTTACGTTTTTTACTCGTTTTTACAAGAAAACAAATAGTTCTCATTTCAAAAAACCAAAAACAATCATAAAAATCTGATAAATCATAGTTTAAGATGGTCGCTGAAAAAATTGATTATATTGCCGAAATCGCTCGGTTGAAAAAAGAAAAAAATGCGGTTTTGTTGGTCCATTATTATCAAATTGCTGAGATTCAAGACATTGCCGATTATATTGGCGATAGTTTGGGACTTTCGCAGCAAGCAGCCAAAACCGATGCTGATATGATTGTTTTTGCTGGAGTTCGTTTCATGGCCGAAACAGCCAAGATTCTTTCACCTAACAAAAAAGTAATTTTACCAGATTTCAATGCAGGTTGTTCGCTCGAAGAATCAGCTCCTTATGCAGAGTTTAAAGCCTTCAAAGACAAACACCCTGATCATATTGTTATTTCTTACGTAAACTGTTCAGCAGAGTTAAAAACGCTTACGGATGTGGTTTGTACGAGTAGTAATGCTGTAAAAATCGTTGAGAGTTTTCCGAAAGACCAAAAAATAATTTTTGCACCCGATAAAAACTTGGGTGGCTACATCAATCGCGTAACTGGCCGCAATGCGGAAGGCCGACCTATGCTGCTTTGGGACGGTGCGTGTATGGTTCACGAGACTTTTTCGGGAAAAATGATTACCGACTTAAAAGCCAAACATCCAAATGCTGAGGTGGTGGCTCACCCAGAAAGTGAAGAATCAGTTTTGAAATTAGCAGATTATATTGGCTCAACCACTGGACTTTTGAAGCATGTTATCAATAGTCCACACCGAGAATTTATTGTAGCTACTGAGTCAGGGATTTTGCACCAAATGCGTAAATCTGCTCCTGAGAAGAAATTTTATGTAGCCCCAACTTCAAAAAATGGTCATGCGTGCAAGGCCTGCTCTGACTGCCCACACATGAAGCTCAATACACTCGAAAAACTATATTTGTGTTTAAGAGATGAAACTCCAGAAATAATTCTTCCAGCTAAAATGTTGACTGATGCACGTAAACCAATAGAAAGAATGTTGGAGCTTTCTGCGAAATTTGGACTTTGATTTGTGGAGTGAAGTTCCACTTCTTTTGTAATATATAATAGAAAAATACTGTAAACAAAAAAGGGTGAGATTTCGGTCTCATACTTTTGCTTAAAAAAAACTTCTTCTACGATATTGACAAATCAAAAACCTGTCCTACACTATTTTATATTCTTTTTTCTCAAAGCTTTCACATTGATAGAATTGATAACTTCAGATTTTTTCAAAATAATGCTCCAAATCGCAAAGCTTGAATCATCAGCAAAGCATAATTTTCCAACACCATTTTTGTATGGAATTGGCGAAGTATAAACAAAAAGAGAATCACCGATTTTCTGAATATTATCACTCATTTCAAGCTTTTTAGAAGCATTATCGGCATAAGCTTCTAAAACTTCTTTTTCTTTATCATAAAGTTGCTTGTTACTACCAATATCAGGCTGTCCCAAAAGTCTGACTTTCAAGGCATATCTTTCCGATAATGAGTCAATAAGCTTCATATTTTTCAACTGACAAAGTTCTTCTCCTCGTACAGAATTAACATTTTTCATTTGAATCGCAAAATCCGCCGTCAAAGCCTTTGAAATCTCTGCTCCCATTTCCTCTACTTGATAAGCAATTTGCGTGGCCGATACTCGCTTTACTTTATAATCGTCCATTTGGTCAACAATTTGAGAAGTATTTTCCAAACGTTCAAAAGTACATGATAGATTTAAAAGTATTAAAAGTACTGAAAGGTTTTTTTTCATTTTTATTATTATTTTTTACAAAGCTACAAACAGAGCGGGTTTTTTTAATAAAAATATTCTCTATTAACTTTAAAACCTTCAAGGTCTTTTCAGACCTTGAAGGTTTTAAAGTTAAGCTATACCGAGATCGGTAACCGAACATTAATACTACGATTGTATTTTATCGAAACTCAACCGTAACCACCTCTAAACTTATAAGTACTTGCTACTTTATCAATAGCCACAATATAGGCTGCTAAACGTAGAGAAACACCGTATTTTTGTGAAGTTTCAAATACATTATCGAAAGCATCTTTCATCATACGATCTGAACGACGGTTGATTCGATCTAAAGCCCATTTATAGCCAATGCGGTTTTGTACCCATTCAAAATACGAAACCGTTACACCGCCCGCATTTGCCAAAATATCAGGCACAACCATGATTCCTTTTTGGTTGATAATATCATCAGCACTTGCCGACGTCGGGCCATTCGCACCTTCTACGATAAGTTTTGCTTGAATATTACCCGCATTTTCGTGCGTAATTACGTCTTCTTTTGCCGCAGGCACTAATACATCAACATTGAGAGCCAATAGCTCTTCATTTGAAATCAACTCCGCATCTTTAAAACCATCAAGTGTGCCGTTATTTGCATTTCGGTAGGCAATCGCTTTTTCTACATCAATTCCTCTTGGATTGTAGTAAGCCCCGGAAATGTCGCTCAAACCACAAATCGTTACTCCTTTTTCTTGCAAAAGTTTTGCTCCCCACGAACCGACATTACCAAAACCTTGAACAGCCGCCGTTGTACGATACGGATTCAACCGTAATTTTTCCATACCAGCCAATGCCGAAACCATTACGCCACGACCAGTTGCTTCAGTTCGACCCAAAGAGCCACCCAAAACCAATGGTTTGCCTGTAACTACTGCGTTTACAGTCATTCCTTTAGCTTTTGAATATTCATCCATCAACCAGGCCATTTCTCGTGGGCCTGTACCCATATCTGGAGCGGGGATGTCTTTATCTGGCCCGAAAATATCGAGCATCGAAATCGTATAGGCACGCATCAAACGCTCTATTTCTCCTACCGACATTTCCCGTGGATTACAGGCAATACCACCTTTAGCACCACCGTAAGGAATATCAACGACGGCACACTTCCAAGTCATCCAAGCCGCTAAGGCTCTTACTTCATCAATATTTACGGCTGGGTCGAAGCGAATACCACCTTTACTTGGACCCAAAATCGTTGAGTGAATCACTCGGAAACCTTCAAAAACCTTGATTTGACCATTATCCATCGTCACAGGCAGGCCTACGGTCACTTGACGAGCAGGTACTTTCAGAATATAATACATTTCATCGCTAATACCGAGAATCTTTACGGCAGCGTCAAATCGTTGCATCATTGACTCTAACGGATTTTCTTTATCCTTGATTGGAGCTGGTTCTATATATGACATAAACAATATAATTTTTTGTGTGTGAATGTGGTTTCACAGCACAAACTTAGAAAAAATAAAGTATTTCTTAAAATCGTTAAATTTTTGACAAATTTATTATCAGGTTATTTGGCAAATATACCATCTGAGCAACTTGCATTTTCTGACAAAACCAAATAATTTATTGTTTTTCTAAAATTACCTTTAAATAAATTTTTTTTTGCTTATGTTAAGAAATCGTTCGAGTCTATTGTTTCAGCCTACCAAAACACTATATTTGTGGGATTTTTCAAAAACCCCGAATATAACAATTTACTGCTTTACAATAATGGCCGAAGTTGAAGAAAAAACCCGATATTCAGAGGATGAACTAAAGGAGTTTGAGACAATTATTGCTCAAAAACTGGAAGCAACTCGCAACGAACTGAATTTTATCAGAGAAACATTGAGTAGAAAAAATGATAATGGCACAGAAAACACCGCCAATAGCACAAAACTAATGGAGGACGGAGCTGATATAAGCGAAAAAGAGCAATTGAGCCAGTCGGCAGGAAGATTGCAAAAATTTGCACAGCAGTTAGAAGCAGCCTTAATCAGAATCAAAAATGGTACATACGGTGTTTGTCGTGATTCTGGAAAATTGATTCCAAAAGAGCGTTTGAGAGCAGTACCGCACACGCAACAAACGATTGAAGCAAAACTAAAGGCTTCTAACTAAAATTTTAAGAAAAAGCATTTATGATTTCTACCTTGTAAGACCTTCAAACAGTTTTTCATGAGGTTATAAGTATTGTTGTCTATAAAAAAAGCCTCTACGTCAGAGGAATTTTTGTTTTACAGGTTTTTCTATATTTCTTTGTTTAAAAAAATATAAACTTCCTAACATGAATAAATATACCCTACTCTACCTATTGCTGTTTCAACTACATTTTAGTCAGGCAATAGGCCAAGTTGCTGATAGTTATTATTTGCCCCAAAACATTACGTTTGATGCCAAAATTCCGACACCTCAGAAATTTTTGGGCTATCAAGTTGGCGAGCAACACGTAACTCCCTATGAAACAGTTACTTACATGAAAGAATTGGCTCGTTTGTCGAATCGTTTCAAGATTGAAACTTATGCCAAAACTTTTGAAAACCGTGAGTTGGTTCTTGTTACAGTTACTTCTCCCGAAAATCATGCTCGCCTCGACCAAATCAAGGCTGAACACCAAAAATTAGTTATTCCTGAACAATCAGGCGTTTTAGACCTACAAAAAATGCCAATTGTGGTTTGGATGGGTTACTCTGTACACGGAAACGAAGCAAGTGGAACAAACTCAAATCTGATGTCGGCTTATTATTTAGCTGCCGCCCAAGGTGCAAGTGTCGATTCGCTATTGAATGAAACAGTTATTTTAATCGACCCTGTAATTAATGCAGATGGAGGAAATCGTTTTGCGACCTGGGTAAACATCAATCGTAGCACCAATTTAGTAAGCGATATAAACAGCCGTGAATTTAGCGAAACTTGGCCTGGTGGACGTTCGAATCATTATTGGTTCGACCTCAATCGTGACTGGCTTTATCAACAAATGCCCGAAAGTAAGGGACGTTTGTTGAAGTTCTATGACTGGCGACCAAATATCTTAACCGACCACCACGAAATGGGTTCGGCTTCAACATTTTTCTTTCAACCCGGTATTCCTGCACGTACTCACCCACTTACGCCTAAGAGAAATATTGATTTAACTATCAAATTCGGAAAATTCCAAGCCACTGGACTCGACAAAATTGGTTCGGCTTATTATACACAAGAAAACTACGATGATTTTTATTACGGAAAAGGCTCTACGCTTCCAGATGTAAATGGTTCGGTTGGTATTTTGTTTGAACAAGCCTCGTCTCGTGGACATTTGCAAGAAACTGCCAGTGGGATTTTGAGTTTCCCGTTTACCGTTCGTAACCAAGTTACGGCTACTTTCTCTACGCTCCGTGCAGCTCGTGAAATGCGTATTGAATTACTCGACCACATGAGAAGTTTTTACAAAGAAGCTTCGACCGATGCCGTAAAAGCCTATGTTTTTGGTGGTGGAAATGATGCAATAAAAACTTGGGAAATGGTAAATATGCTAAAACGTAACCAGATTGATGTATATCGTTTGGGAAAAGATGAAAACCAAGAGGGCATCACTTTCAGCAAAGAAAATGCCTACGTTGTGCCAATGGATCAACCACAACACCGCCTTATCAAGTCAATGTTTGAAAAGCGTACGAAATTTGAAGACAGTTTATTCTATGACATTTCGGCTTGGTCGTTGCAATATTGTATGAATGTACCTACTTCAGAAGTAAAAACGGCGGTTTCATTGGGAGAAAAAGTTGACAAGAATGATTTCCCGAAAGGTAAAGTTGTGGGTAAAAGTCAATATGCTTATTTGTTTGAATGGAATAGCTATTACGCTCCACGTGCTGCTTACGAATTGTTGAAAAAAGGTTATAACTTAAAGGTGGCAACCGAACCACTTTCGTCGGTTGTAGAAGGAAAAGAACGCACTTTTGATTACGGTACAATTCAGATTTTTAGTAATGGCTCTGACCCATCCGCTTTGCTTCAAACCCTTGCCGAGCGTGATGGTGTAGATTTCTACGCAGCTCCATCAGGTCTAACTCCTCAAGGAATTGACTTTGGAAGCGAGAAGTTCAAAAAAGTACGTTTGCCAAAAGTATTAATGTTGGGCGGTGCGGGTGTACAATCGACTGATGCGGGTGAAATTTGGCACTTACTTGACCAACGTATCAATATTCCATTGACGGTTGCTGATATTGAAACTGCCAACCGAACAAGTTTAGAAAAATACACACATATTGTTTTAGCAGGTGGAAACTACAACGCCCTTTCTGACGAAAAAATAAAGCGTTTTGTGCAAAGTGGTGGAATTTTGGTAGCAATGACCGATGCTGTGGAATGGGTTTCTGCTAAAAAAATTGCTAATATAAGCGTTAAAGACAAGCCCGACAATAACGGAAACGGCGAAAAACGTCCGTATAACCTACAAGAAAAATATACTGGTGCATTAGAAACAGCAGGAACAATCTTCGAGGCAAAAATCGACCCAACGCATCCTTTATGTTTTGGTTATCAACAAAGCAAATTAGCATTGTTCAAGGATAACAATATTTTTATGGAAGACACAAAAAATCCTTACAATACACCGATGGTTTTCACTCCAAATCCTTTATTGGCAGGTTATGTGCATACAAAAAATGAGAAATTAATCAAAAACGCTCCTGCCGCTATTACACTAAATGTGGGTTCTGGTCGAGTAATTGCCTTATCTGAAAACCCAAATTTCAGAGCGTTTTGGTATGGAACAAACAAACTTTTCCTAAATACCCTTTTCTTCGGAAACCTAATCGGCGGCGGCCGTTTTGGTGGTGAAGAAGAGTAAGTTTATATACAGGCGTTAGTTTCGACTTCTTGAATTAAAGGGTTAAACTCGGTGGTTTCGACTTTGCTCAACCACCGAGTTTAACCCTTTTTAATTAATCAATTATTGAATTTATTTTTAATATTCACAAAAAATAGACTAATTTACCAATAACAAATTACCCATAAACAAATCAAGATGTCCGATTTTTTGAAAATAGGTGAGTTAAAAGAAAATCTCGTAAAACTCATTGAGGCAAAATTTGAATTAACAAAACTTAATGTACAAGATAAAATTGAAAGCATTGCTGTAAAAGTAGCTTATGCTCTTATTACGTTTATACTAGGTATCGTAGTTGTCATTTTTCTTAGTATTCTGATAGCCCTAGGCATCAACCATTTACTCGAGAATAATTGGCTTGGTTTTCTGATTATGTTTATTTTTTATGCCATAATATTTGTAGTTTTTATTTTTGCGAAAGAGTCAGTTTTAAATATTATCAAAAAAAGAGTGGAAGAAGTAGTTGACGAAAACTTGTAGGACAGGTTTTCAACCTGTCGAAAGCGTAGAATAAGTTTTAGACAGACTTATAACCTGCCGAAAGCGTAGAATAAGTTTTAGACAGACTTATAACCTGTCGAAAGCGTAGAATAAGTTTTAGATAAATTTCCAACCTGTCGAAAGCGTAGTATAAGTTTTAGACAAATTTCCAACCTGTCGAAAGCGTAGTATAAGTTTTAGACAAATTTCCAACCTATCGAAAGCGTAGTATACGTTTTAGACAAATTTCCAACCTATCGAACGCGTAGAATAAGTTTTTTAACTATAATTGACAGGTTGAAAACCTGTCCTTCAAAATATGGATGAATTTCATGAGAGACATCTCCCGCATTTTCAGCCACTTGGAGGATTATTTTTTGTAACTTTCAATCTTCATGGATGCGTTCCCAAAGAAATTTATGAGCAATGGGAACAAGAGTATAATTTAGAAAAGGAAAAAATTAAGCTTTTCTCTAAAAACAAAAACGAAGATTTAGACCAACTCGGAAAAATAACCTTTGTAAAAAAAGACAAATTTTTTGATAATTATTTAGGGGGGAAACATTATCTCAGAAGCGATTCATTAGCAAAAATTGTAGCAGACACCCTACATTTTTGGGATGGCAAACGACTTGAACTTTTTGCTTATTGCATCATGTCAAATCACGTTCATGTTATTTTGAGATTATTTAATAACACCGAAATCGACACTCCTTCGTATCTTCAAGAAATTATGCATTCAATAAAACGATTTTCTGCCAGAGAATGTAACAAATTATTAGGCGAAACAGGCAAATTTTGGCAAGATGAAAGCTATGATAGATTAATCCGTGATGACAAAGAACTAAATAAAATCTTAATTTATATTCTCAATAATCCAGTAAAAGCTAACCTTTGCAAACAAATGAAAGATTGGAAATGGTCTTACATCAAAGAAATCTATAACGACATCATGTAGGACAGGTTTGCAACCTGTCGAAAGCGTAGTATAAGTTTTAGACAAATTTCCAACCTGTCGAAAGCGTAGTATAAGTTTTAGACAAATTTCCAACCTGTCGAAAGCGTAGTATAAGTTTTAGACAGACTTATAACCTGTCAAAAGCGTAGAATAAGTTTTGGACAAATTTCCAACCTATCGAAAGCGTAGAATAAGTTTTAGACAAATTTCCAACCTGTCGAAAGCATAAAATAAGTTTATTTACAAAAATATTGACTGGTTACAAACCTGCATTACACTTTTTTATTACACTTTCAGCTAAAAACCATAAATTTGTATTTTATTCAAAAACCTAGTTTTCTTAACGGCAAAGTTTTTGCCGCTGCCACAATAAAAATCCTTCATGAAATACGAAATTGTTATTGGCTTAGAAGTTCATTGCCAATTGGCGACCGAAAGTAAAATATTCGCATCCGATACCAATAAATTTGGTAGCGAACCAAACACAAATATTAGTGTAATCACGCTAGGACACCCTGGTGTTTTGCCAAAATTGAATAAAAAGGCAGTCGAATTTGCCATTCGTATGGGCTTGGCTTGTGGCTGCGAAATCAATAGAAACAACTATTTTGACCGTAAAAATTATTTTTATCCTGACCTTCCAAAAGGTTATCAAGTTTCGCAAGATAAATATCCAATCTGTAAAGGCGGGGAAGTGAAAATTCGCCTAAAAGATGGTAAAGGTTTCAGAGAACGCACTTTAGAGCTTCACCACATTCACCTTGAAGAAGATGCGGGAAAATCGGTTCACGATGTTAGCGATGCTTTTACGCTTTTGGATTATAATCGTGCAGGGACACCACTCGTTGAAATCGTTTCGGAGCCATGTATGCGTAGCCCCGAAGAAGCGGGTGCTTACTTGACTGAAATTCGTAAAATAGTTCGTTATTTAGGTATTTGCGATGGAAATATGGAAGAAGGCTCAATGCGTGCCGACTTAAACATCTCAATTCGTGATGAAGGCACGACCGAATTTGGTACGAAGGTAGAAATCAAAAACATGAATTCAATTCGTAATCTACAACATGCGGCCGAATTTGAATACAAACGCCAAGTTACATTAATCGAATCTGGCGGAAAGGTTATTCAAGAAACACGAATGTTTGATGCCGATAACGGTCAAACATACAGTATGCGTTTGAAAGAAACAATGAACGATTATCGTTATTTCCCCGAGCCTGATTTAGCTCCGTTACGCATATCGGATGAATGGATAAACGAAATCAGAATACAAATGCCTTCTTTACCTAGTGAATTAGTCGAAAAATTCACAAAAGAATTTGGTATTCTTGACGAACATGCTGTAACAATTACCGACACTAAAGAAATGGCGGATTATTATTTGGAAGTTTGTAAACTATCACAAAATTACAAAGCGGCATCCAACTGGCTTACATCAACAATTAAGGGATATTTGAACGAAAATAGCACTGAAATTACCGAATTTGGACTAAAACCAAGCCAATTGGTAGAAATTATATCCTTAGTTGAAGAAAACAAAATAAGTAATTCGACAGCTGCACAAAAATTATTCCCTTTGATGCTCGAAAATCCAACGATATCGGCATTGAAACTGGCAGAAAGCAACAATTTGATTCAAGAAAGCAATATCGATACATTACAATCGTTAATCAACGAAGTTCTTGCTGCCAATGAAGCTAAAGTAAAAGAATATAAAAACGGAAAGAAGGGCTTACTTGGCATGTTTGTTGGTGAAGTTATGAAAAAATCGAAAGGCTCAGCAGATCCAAAACGCACAAATGACTTATTGATGGCCGCTTTGTCTTAAAATTGGGTAAAATTTTACATAATTGTTTATAAAAAAAGTATTTAGTCAAAAAACAAAGCTAAAAGCTACGAGGAAAGCCGCCCGTTGCTAGTAGTAAAAAGCAAAAAAACATGAAACACATTATTATTGCTATATGCTTGGTATTCAGCGGAATGGCTTGTCAGTCACAGCCCCAAGCAAATGCACCAACAGTTCCGGAAAGTTCGTATAATATTAGCGGAAAAGTAAAATCAGCAGTGAGCGGAAAGATTTATTTGGAGCGAATGAACGACCGAAATATTCCTTTTAGAATTGATTCGATGGCTCTTTCGGCAGAGAATAGTTTTGCTTTCAAAGGTAAAATGTCTGAGCCGGGAATTTATCAAATCAATATCGCTAATCAACAAATGATAGGTTTGATTCTTGACGGTGGCGAAACGCTCACGGTTACTGCGGATGGCTATAATACGCCTGATAAGCCTGGTTCTTATGCAGTGGATGGCTCTCCGATGATGGCTAAATTTAATATGGTTATGGCAGAATCACAGAAATTCCGTCAAGGTCAAGTAAAATTGCAAAATCAATTTGATGCAGCAACTCAGAAAAAAGACGAAAAGAAGAAAAAAGAGATTCAGACAACTTACCAAGCATCGGAAGCAAATCATAGTGCAACAATCAAGCCTATTATTGCTGAAATGGGTTCTTCGTTGGCGGGTTTGATTGCGATTAATAATTTCTTGAACCCTGAAAAAGACTATGAAACCTTTGCAAATGTAGCCAAAAAATTAGAAAAAGAAGGCAAAAACCACATTTTCGCTAAACTTTTCATCCAAGATGTAAAACGTCGAAGTGCAGGCTCGGTAGGTGCAGATGCTCCTGATTTTTCGTTGGTTGATTTAGATGGAAAAAGCGTGAAACTTTCAGAGTTACGTGGAAAAGTAGTAGTTCTTGACTTTTGGGCGACTTGGTGCGGGCCATGTATCATGTCGTTTCCGGGTATGAAGCTATCAATGGATAAATTTAAGGATAATCCAAACGTAAAATTTTTGTTTGTAAATACTTATGAACGTGTAAGTGCAGACCAATGGAAATCGACGGTTAATTCGTTTGTCAAACAAAGAGGTTTTACGACTTTCCCTGTGATTTTGGATATTAGTGGCGAGGTTGCTGGAAATTACGGAGTAAATGGAATTCCTGCTAAATTTTGCATAGATAAAGAAGGCAAAATTAAATTTAAAAGCACAGGCTATTTAGGCTCAGGCGATGCAATCGTAACAGAAATGACCCATTGGATTGAAGAGGCAAGCAAGTAATAATGGTTAATCAATAGTTTTAATGATAAAATAAAAAGCTCGGTTGAAGGTTTCAACTGAGCTTTTTATTTGGTTTCTCATGATTATTTCTCATTCGATGGTAAAACTATACGCTTTACATTACCATCTTCGCCTTGCGTAATCATCACGAAAATTGTTCGTGATTTTTGTTTACCAATATTTATTTGACCTACATATTCACCAGAAAAGTCTTTGATTTCTTCTTTTGCAATAATGCTTCCTTTTACATCCAATACTTTGATGCTTACATCGCCTTTTTGTGGAGCATTGAAACTTACATTTAAGATTTCTGTTTTTGGGTTATTCGGAAAAACCTCAACATTTTTAATAGTTTTGCTACCTAAATTTGCACCATCAAAAAAGTTATCAGGAATTGAGCGGAACTCAAACTTTAGGTCTTTACCCATTTGTTTCATATTATCTCGCAGGCTTTCCATATCACCATTCATTCCGTGCTTAAAGACTTCACTATCAAAACTTTCAATCTCACCTTTACCGTCTCTTTTGAAAATCCTTACTTGCGGCCCACTTTTGATTATAATGTCTTCATTTCCGCCACCGGCATCATCTTTAAACTCATATCTTTTTACAATCTTCTTTTCATCATTTCGCTCGATATTGATATTTGAGTTTGAATCGTTATCTATTTCAATTTTTACCCCTTGGGCTTTACCTTTATTTAGTGCCAAAACCGAGTCTTTGAATTTTTCAATCATTTCATCTTTTTGGCTGCTTGATAAACCCGATGAATTGACAATTTTCTCGCTGATAATAATTTTACCTTCAACTTCTTGTTCGATACGAATACGCACTTTTTCTTTTTTTTCTTGTGCCAACGAAACAAAGGGAGCAACAAATAGTAGAAAAAATACCCCAGTTCTTGAAATAGCCTTCATAATTTTTTAAATTTTAATTGTAAAATTGGTTAAGTGACGTTTTTAGAAGCAAAATGCCTCACAAACTTAGAATAAGTATATCAATTTTGATTGTTAAAATGTCTTAAATTATGTTAAACCCCATCGATGAGTTGCTTTGCAGTGGCCATAGGATTATTTTCTGTCACTTCAAACGTTCTAATTTTTTCAGGGTCTCTTTTCGAGAGTCCGTGTAGATAAGCTTTGTCGTAATAATGAAGGGCAATGTCAGTTCCGACCGAAAAATCGCCTTGTGCTAATGCCTCAATAGCATCTTTATGTTGTTGCCCGCCGAGTCGTTTTGCAATTTTATCGGTAGCTTGTTTAAGTTCTTCAAACGAAAACTGAGCGTATTCATTCATCAAACGCCCGATTCGGATCTCTTTTTTAACATCAATGAAGGCAACGTTCGTCATTCGCATTTGTTGCCAAAGTCCCTCAGGAAGATTACAGCAACCTACGTTTTTGCTTTCATCTTCCACCCAAATGCGGCGAGAAGTATCTAACTTGGAGAGTTTCTCGAAAAGCATATTTTCAAAATGCTCCGTCATTGGTTGCGGAGCTTGTCCGAGCATTCCAAATGCTGAGCCTTTATGATTAGCCAAGCCTTCTAAATCTAAAATTTGTTCCCCTTGTTTTTCAAGTTCATATAAAATCTCTGTTTTTCCGCTGCCTGTTTTTCCACCTAAAATAATGATATTGAGCGGTTTACGAAATTGTTCTAAAATAAAATTTCGGTAAGATTTATAGCCCCCAACCAAAAGCGAAACCTTCATTCCTGCCGAACTAAGTAGCGTTGCAAAGCTTCCACTTCGCATTCCACCACGCCAACAATGCACCAAAATCTCTTTTTCAGGAGCAATTTTATTAGCTTTTTTTACAAAACCAGATAGTTTAGTCCCAACTATATCAAGACCCAACAAGAAAGCTGACTCTTTTCCAACTCGCTTGTAGCGAGTACCCACTTCTGCTCGTTCGTGATTCTCGAACAAAGGAATATTCACCGCCCCAACAATATGCCCACGTTCAAACTCACCCGGCGAACGCACATCAATTATTGGAAGCGTTTGTGCTTTTTCAAGAAACTGCTCTACTGAAAGTGGTTTTGTCATTTTTTTATATGTCAATATAAAATAAATCAATCGATTTTATTAATAAAAGACAGATTATTCACTCATTCTATCACTCAATCATTCATTTTTCTACTCCAATTCACGCAAATATAGCTGAATTGTATTTTCCAAACCCAAATAAAGAGCATCACAGATAAGAGCGTGCCCAATTGATACTTCAAGAAGATTCGGAATATTTTGTTTGAAATAACGAAGATTTTCTAAACTTAGGTCGTGGCCAGCATTTATGCCAAGACCAACTTGGTCGGCCACTTTTGCGGCACTAACGTAGTCTTTTATGGCAGCTTCACGGTTTTTGAAAAAATCGTGGGCGTAACTTTCGGTATAAAGCTCAATTCGGTCAGTATCTGTTTCGACTGCCCCTTCAACCATTGCCTCGATTGGATCGACGAAAATAGAGACCCTACAACCCGCACTTTTGAAGCTTGCAACCAAATCTTTTAATAATTCTTTGTGCTTAATTGTATCCCAACCTGCGTTTGAAGTTAAGGCATTAAGTGCATCGGGAACGAGCGTTACTTGGGTCGGCTTATTGGCAAGTACCAACTCTACAAATTTCTTTTCGGTAGGATTTCCTTCTATATTAAACTCTGTCGTAACGATTGCTTTCAGGTCATAGACATCCTGATAACGTATATGTCTTTCGTCAGGGCGTGGGTGAACCGTGATTCCCTCTGCCCCAAATTTTTCACAATCAATTGCCACCTGCACCACATTCGGTTGGCTTCCGCCTCGTGAGTTTCGCAAGGTCGCAATTTTATTGATATTGACTGATAATTTCGTCATGCTATTTATTAATTTGTTTTGTAAAAATCATACTCTTTTCTAACAAATAACGACCACGAGTTTGAGCACCGTAATAAGACATGCGAAATTTGTCGCTTTTTCCTCCGATTGCCTTTACAAGTTTCATTTTTTGGTATTAGTAACTATTTTCGCTTACTTTGACCAGATTTTTGTCAGAACTTTGTATTGATGTGCAATTAAATAACTGATTTGTAACCAAAATCAGTTCCCAATTTTACCAAAATAATACTCGAGTTTGATTTTTTAATTTTGCTTGAATATCGCCACAACTATTATGAATTAACTTGGCTGGCAAATAACTCTTTTGGGGAGTAGCAAACACATTCAAAGTAAACAACACAATATATACGGCAATTAAGCTTAAAACATGCATATTAGTTTGATGGTTTGGTAAAGAAAATATGTCCGTTGTTATTAGGTGTTCCAAAAAATTATCAGACGCATACAACATTAATTTTCATTAAAATAATACAATTAATTCTCAAAAAAAATGTCTTTAAAAACAACAATTGACGCCCAAATAAAAGCAGCCATGCTTGCTCGTGAATCTGCTAGATTAATGGCTCTTCGTGATATAAAAAAAGTAATTTTGTTAGAAGAAACGAAGGAAGGAAAAACAGGCGATTTGACGACTGAAGAAGAAACAAAATTACTTACGAAAGCCGCTAAACAAAGAAGAGATTCGGCAGATATTTATCGTCAACAAAACCGTCCTGACCTTTTGGAGAAAGAATTAGCCGAATTGACGGTTATCGAAGAGTTTTTGCCAAAACAGCTCTCAGAAGACGAACTAAAAGCCAAATTAGAAGAAATCAAGGCTCGTGTAGGAGCCTCTGCTCCATCAGATATGGGTAAAATGATGGGCGTAGCTTCTAAAGAACTCGCAGGCATTGCCGACGGAAAAACTATTTCGGCAATGGTGAAAGCTCTTTTGGCATAGTTTTCGGGGTTTCGACTTCGCTCAACCACCGAAATAAAAATGGTGCCTGAGCGTAGTCGAAGGCTCATTTTCAATGTAAATCCCTTCTCATCGCTACCATTCCCAAATATTTGGTTTTCATTTGCTCAAAATCAAGGAGTGAAGTTCCGCAAATTTCAAAGCCGAGACTTTCATAGAATCTAATAGCGTTTTGGCTACTGTCCATTGCTTTAAGCCATACATAATCTTTGTTTTGCCGAATCGCCATTTCGATGGCAAACTCCATTATTTTTCTGCCAACTCCCCTACCAGTAGCTTCTTTTGTTAGGTATATTCTTTCTATTTCAAAGCCATTTCCTTCTTGACCAGTCAGTTGATTTTCGGGGCGAAGTTTTAGAAATCCAACTGGATTTTCATCAAGAATTGCAAAGAAAAACTGATTTTTTGTATTAGATAATTCTTCACTTAATTGATTGATGTTGAAGCATTTATGGGCATACCATTCGCCTTCATCATACCAAAGGTGTCGATAATGGTCAAAATATGCCCTAGTAGCAATATCAGAGAATTTTTCAACTTCCGAAATGCTAATTTTTTCAATTTTTAGGTTCATCATAAATCTTTTTTCATCGTAAAATCGGTCTGCATATCTGTTCCTAACACAAAAACGTGTTTGTCAAGAAACTCAAAGCCCATTTTTTTATAAAACTGTATCGCATTGGGGTTATTTTCCCAGACTCCGAGCCAAATTGTTTCAAAACTATTTTCTTTTGCCCAATTCATGCAGAAATCCATTAGTTTACGACCCAACTGCTGTCCATGCAGGTTTTTATCGATATAAAAACGTTCAATCTCGACAACCCTATTGCCTTCCAAACCTTTTGTACTATGTTCTTTTACGAGCTTTGCAAAAGCAACAATTTGTGTCTCAAATTCGATAACAAAATATTGATTTTTAAGACTTTGCAAATCTGCTAAAATTGCTACTGATGAAAAATTTTTAGCCACATGGATTTCCATGTTTTCGGGTGTGTTTAATGCTGCGTAGGTATCACGGAAGGTATTCTCAGCCAATACACTAATAGCTTCGGTATCGTCGATTGTTGCAAATCTGAAACTAAAATTCATGGGTTATTTCTAATACTATTTGGTTTTTGAAAAATTTAAGAATAAGACTTCTTTTTCGACGAGTATAATATTCGTTTCACAAATATTATAGAAATATTCTTCACCATCATTCTATTATTTTCTTTATCTTTGAAATATAACCCTAATCTATATAAAATGAGTAATCAGACTAGCTCACAAAGACTTTATTCGCTCGATGCCTTACGAGGTTTTGATATGTTTTGGATTATGGGCGGCGAGGATTTTATTCACGAATTAGCTCATGCCACCCATCACCCAGCTGCTGTTTGGATGGCGGCTCAGCTTTCACATGTTGCATGGAACGGTTTTCGCTTTTATGACCTCATTTTTCCATTATTTTTATTTATTTCGGGCGTTTCAACCCCATACTCAGTTGGGCGTGAAATTGATAAAGGTGTCGAAAACCGCAAAATTGTCCTACGAATCATTAAGCGAGGACTCATTTTGGTGCTTCTAGGTGTAATTTATAATAATGGTTTACAGATAACAGAGCTTTCACAGATACGTTTTCCGAGCGTGCTGGGGCGTATTGGTTTGGCTTATATGTTTGCCTGCATTATTTATGTGTATGCAAGCCAACGTTTTCAGTATGTATGGTTTGTAGGTATTTTGATTAGCTATTGGCTAATTATGAAATTCGGTGCGGCTCCAGGTTTTGTGGCTGGCGATTTGACAATTCAAGGTAATTTTGCTTCGTGGGTTGACCGCACGGTGCTTCCTGGCCGATTACACCTTGTCATTCATGACCCCGAAGGGCTTTTCTCGACACTTCCTGCTATTTGTACTGGTTTGTTGGGAATTTTTGCAGGAAATTTCCTTAAAAATAATGCAACGAAAACTCCTACTCAAAAGGCTGCAACTTTGGCGATTGGAGGCTTACTTTGCTTAATCGTCGGTGGAATGTGGGGCTTGATTTTCCCAATTAACAAAAACCTCTGGACAAGTTCGTTTATGCTTTATACAGGTGGTTGTAGCCTAATTTTGTTGGCGATTTTCTACTTTATTATTGATGTGCTAAAATATCAACGTTGGGCATTTTTCTTTACGATTATTGGCCTAAACTCTATTTTGATTTATATGTCGGTCAAAGTTATTGACTGGAATTATGCATCAGAAGGGCTTTTTCAATGGCTGGGGCAGCTTTTTGGTGAAAACTACTATGGTGTTGTGATTACTTTAGCGGTTATTGGCGTGAAATGGGCTTTTCTGAGAGCAATGTATCATTATAAGATTTTCTTGAGGGTTTAGGCTCTGGCTTTGTTATTATTTGTTAATAAAAAACTTTTTATCGCTGACCAACATATTTAAATATGAAGGTTTCACAAAGAATAATAACAAAAAACGCTATAAAAATGAAGATTACGAGTTTATTGAGTATCATTTTATTTACGGTAAGCAGTTGTTTTGCTGTAAACGCTCCGACATCGAACGCTGAGCCAATTAGCCATGAAATTTGGAATGGTTTATTGAAAAAACACGTCGATGCCAAAGGATTTGTTGATTATGCGGGTTTTAAGAAAGACCAAATAGAATTGAAAAAGTATTTGACTTTGGTGGAAAACAATGCTCCTGGCGATAAATGGAGCAAAGATGAAAAACTGGCTTATTGGATAAATGCTTATAATGCTTTTACGATACAGTTGATTTTAGATAATACTCAACACAAAATTAAAAGTATCAAGGATATAGGCGACAAGGTGAAAATTCCATTCGTCAATACTCCATGGGACGTTAAATTTATCAATATTGGTGGAAAAAAAATGGATTTAAATAATATCGAACATGGTATTATCAGAAAAGATTTCAACGAGCCACGTATTCACTTTGCGTTGGTTTGTGCAGCAAAATCTTGTCCTCCGCTCAGAAACGAGGCATATATGGCAGCAAAACTTAACCAACAACTCGACGACCAAGGAGTAGATTTTTTGAATGATTCATACAAAAATCAAGTTTCTGCAAAAGAAGCCAAGCTCTCAAATCTCTTTAAGTGGTATGGTGGGGATTTTAAAGATAAAGCACCTATTTTAGATTGGGTCAATAAATATGCGAAGATCAAAACTAATAAAGACGCTTCAATTTCATATTTAGATTATAATTGGGAATTGAACGGAAAGTACTGATAATCAATAGATTTTGGTCAGCTGGCTTTTGCTGAGTTAATTATTGTGCAAAGTTGCGGTATTGTCGCATAGAAATGAAAAACCCTTCAAAAGTTTGATTTTGAGGGGGGAATATTTAATAAATCCTCGTAATCATGTATTTATCAGTGTGCTATTTTTGATAGAAACTTTGCGACTTGGAAGAATTCTATCTCACTAAGCACAAAGGAAGATTTATCAATCTTAAAATAATACTGCATACCATTTTCATTCAATTCACCGCCAAAAGTTAGATTTTTAAATGATTCAGTTATTAAAATAGATGACACCTTTTGTTTAGATAAAGATACCTTAAACTCTCCAGAAGTTGTTAAAATTGAGCCAAAGAGTTTAGTAAATTCTGGAATTTCTTGAGCATTTATCTCACATACCCCCTCTAAAAACTCTTTCGAATAAATCTTATTATATGACAAACCCCATCCTCCAGAGTAAGCTGCTCCACCAATAGAATTTCCAACCTCTGTTTTTTTCATTTCTTGTGTAGAAATTATCAATTTATATATACTTTTGGTTGAATCAGGAAAGAGGTAGGTTCTGTAATATGCTATAGAAATTTCGCTATTATTCTTATCGTTGAGATATTGGCTTTTAATAAAGCTAATTTTACCCACTTCTTGTGTAATAGTTTGAGCCTTTAATGGTAGGTACAAAAAAGTGAGTAAATATGATAAAATTATTGTATTTTTCATTTATAAGCGACGTTTTATTGCATTAATGGAGAAGTTTTTATTTCCCGTGTTCTCTCTTTTTTGAAAATTAGTTTATCTTTCTATAAGCTTTTTATGCCACAGCAAAACCCGAATGTTCACGAGCATACGGAGGAAGAAAACCAAGCACAATATCTTGTTTATTGATGCCATTTGCCATCAATTCATCAACTACTTCTCGCTCTGTGTTGTTGCATTGCATCCAAATTTTTTCGTTTTTAATTTCAAAATGAAAAAGTGGACCAAAAACAAAATGTTTTCCACGCCAACCCGAAGAAAGTAGTTGAAAATTAAGGTTTTCTTTGTCAAATAAAATACTATATTCTATGGTGCTATCAAGCATTGGGGCGGTTTCGGCAAGATAATTATTGAAAAAACTCAAAATCGCGTCACGATATTTAGCTATTTTATCCATTGTATAATTATGTTTTGTGTTGGTTCAAAAACCAAAATTTTCGCTTTTATTCTCTCCAAAGACTTCTGGATAATCGGTTTTAGAAAAAAACGTTCCCAAACTTCATCGGGTATTGCTAAAAAAAGAACTCTATTTGGGTCTGCTATTTCTAATGCAACTGCGTAATCATTAAATTGACCGACGGCTTTATGAAACTCATTGATTGTGGAAGGGCCAACAAAACTTTTTACTTCAATAGCAATTTTCAACTCGTCTTTTTCAGCAGCAATGAGTGGTTCGGCAGCAAAATCAATCTCATAACCAACATCATCAATTTTTACAGGATAGGGGTCATGCGTAATTAGCCACCCATCTTTTTCTAATGCTTCTCGCACATTTTTATGATAAAAATCTCTCGCTATTAATCAAATACATATTTAACGTTCTCCATGCCCCCAAAACTCACATTCTTACAAATTAGTTTTTTCTTCAGCATTTCTTCTTTTTAACTCCTCTATCGCTTTCTGAAATTCAGGGCTTTTAAAATCTTGTCTAATTTCCTCTTGCGTTTCCCTTTTACTTTCCATCAATTTTCGTGCGAAAGCAATGGCTTTTGGACTGCTGGTTTTAAAACTTATCGTTATCATATTAATCTAATTTTTTACAAATTTAATCAGATTTTTGAGTTTCGCTCAATACTTTTCTTTCATAAAATCGAAAGCATTGACAGTTTCTTTTCTTTGCATTCGGTTTAAGCAGATGAATATCAAAATTTACATGTCCATAGTTTCAAAAACTCACATTCTTATAAATTCGCTTCATCAAAATTTCTACGCCAATCGATTGCAAAGGCAATTTTCCTTCAATATCTGTTACGATTGTTTCGTGCCAAAGACCTGGGCGTTCTCTATACCAAACTTCGGCATAGCACTCATTTTGGCGAATCATCACGTATTCTTTAAATGATTCGAGGGTTTTGTATTTGTCAAACTTACCCATACGGTCATACTTTTGTGTGCTTTTCGATAAAACTTCTACTACCAAAATAGGGTTGATTAGAAGCAAATCGTCATTATCCCAATACAAAGGCTTTTCGCATACAGCAAGAGAATCAGCATAAACGCCTTCATCAAGACTTGGGAAATATATTTTTTGGTCAGAGCCATAAAAAAGATAATTCTTCCCTAAACTCTCTGTTGTATTTGTCATTTCAACAGCAATATTCATTGCTATTAAATTGTGAGGGCCTCTTGCGTTTGGTATTTTGATTATTTCGCCGTTTATAAATTCGTGTTTGTGGGTTGAGTTTGCTTCTTTTCGTAAGTATTCTTCCAGCGTATATTTACGAGGAGGTTTATGCAAAATCAACCTTGGATTTACTTCTTTAGTCATTTTCTGAATATTTATATACAAATTTAACTACTTTTTTGAGTTTTGCACATTCAAGATATTAGTATTTCAAGTATGATAAAACAAAAATCCCCTTCGATTTAAACCGAAGGGGATTGTGTTTTTTAGAAAACATATTTCGTAGAAAGGAAGTGCGAACTATGCTCTTCGACAATCTCATTGAAAATTTTCTTATTGGCATCGGTGTCTTTCGTAGCCACCACCGTACGAATCGAGAAAGCTCTGAGAGCATCTTCTACCGAAAGAGTTCCTTCGGCCGAATCTTTTCTGCCTGTAAACGGAAATGTATCTGGCCCTCGTTGGCACTGAGCATTGATATTTACACGACTTACTTGGTTGACAAGTGGGTCAATCAAATGAGCGATTTGGTCGGCATTTGTACCAAAAATACTCACCTGCTGTCCATGCGACGAATCAATGATATATTGAATTGGCTCCTCGACATCATCAAAAGGCACAATTGGCACGAGTGGACCAAATTGTTCTTCGCTGTAAACCTTCATTTTGCTATTTACAGGGTAAAGCACCGCAGGATATACAAATGAATTTACGGTTGTTCCGCCACCTTCGTTCACAACTTCCGCACCGTTGGCTTGGGCATCTGCAATACACTCGGCCAAATACGCTGGTTTATTTGGCTCTGGCAATGGTGTAAGATTTACACCAGCTTCCCATGGCATTCCAAACTTGAGTTTTTCGAGTTCTTCGGTAAATCTATTCAAGAACTTCTTCGCAATCGAGCGATGCACCCAAATGATTTTGATGGCCGTACAACGTTGGCCATTAAACGAAAGCGACCCTAAAATACATTCTTTTACGGCCAATTCTACATCAGCATTTTTCAAGATAATTCCTGCATTTTTGGCATCAAGACCCAAAACAGCTCTCAAACGATTGAGTTTTGGGTGCATTTTCTTTAAATCATTGGCCACTTTGCTCGAACCAATCAGCGTAAGTACATTGATTTTACCAGTTTGCATCAATGGCGGTACAACGTTTGCTCCACGACCATAAATTGTATTCACAACGCCTTTCGGAAAACACTCTTGGAAAGCCTTCAACAAAGGATAATGCAAAAGCGTACCGTGTTTTGGTGGCTTAAACAAAATCGTATTTCCCATAATAATTGCAGGAATCAGCGTACAGAAAGTTTCATTCAAAGGATAGTTGAATGGCCCCATGCAAAGCACAACACCCAAAGGTGAACGTCTGATTTGACCAATAATACCTTGTTCGATTTTGAAACGAGATGAATTACGGTCAATATCTTTCAAACAATCAATCGTATCATAAATATATTCAATCGTTCGGTCAAATTCTTTAATTGAATCGGCCAACGATTTGCCGATTTCGTACATCAATAAATTCACGATTTCGGTCTTTTTCTCAAGCATTTTTTTGAGAAAATTTTCCATGCAAGTAATACGTTCGCTCAAACTCATCGTTGGCCATTCTCCACGACCGTTATCGTAAGCTTTTAATGCTGCATTCAAAGCATCCATTGCTTCTGCTTCGTTGGTAATTGGGTAGCTTCCGATAAGTAAAATTTCAAGTTTATCGCCATTTTTAACATAAATCGGAGAATAAACATCTTGGGTTGCACCCGTCCATTGACGCATTTCGCCACCAACCAAATACTCTTTTTGGTGAAGCGGTTGAATCTGAAATTGTTCGGGAATCTGACCAACTTCGGGGAAGATAGCCGTGATTTTTTCTTGTAGATTTGTCATATTTTTGTTTATACTCAAGCTATTTTGTTGTAAATCTCAACCGAAATTAGCGTCCATCAAAAGGAAAACCAAAGAGAATTCGTTTTGTTTGGAATACTCAGCAGAAAACTACAATTTTATGTTAAACATGTGCTAAATTCAAAAATCTATTTGGTCAGATAAATTTTTATTCGGATTTTTGAAGAACTAAAAACTTTCACCTAAAAATCTGGTCAATTGCTTTACTATATTTTTCGTCCTTTCGTTGGTTTCCTTTTA
Source organism: Emticicia agri (assembly GCA_945860265.1). Taxonomy (GTDB): domain Bacteria; phylum Bacteroidota; class Bacteroidia; order Cytophagales; family Spirosomataceae; genus Emticicia; species Emticicia agri_A. The sequence continues at coordinate 34,924 of CAMAQF010000032.1, forward strand.
AGGTTTTTCATCAAAAAAATTACGATTACTGGTTTAGAAAATATTCCAAAATCGGGAGCGGTTATTTTGGCAGCTACTCACGCCAATTCATTTCTTGATGCTGCTATAATTGGTTGTAATTTAAATCGTCGAATGTGGTCTTTGGGACGTGGCGATATTTTTAGAAAAAAATTGGCCCATAAAATCCTTTCGAGTTTTTTTATGTTGCCCATCCATCGCCTTTCAGAAGGAAAAGAACATCTCAGCGGCAATGACGAAACATTTGATCGATGTATTGAATTATTCAAACAAGGCGAAATTGTTTTGATTTTTTCAGAAGGCTTTTGTAACCACCAAACAAAGTTGCTCCCACTTAAAAAAGGCACGGCTCGATTGGCTCAACAAGCATGGAATGAAGGCATTGACCTAACCGTTGTTCCGATTGGCGTTAGTTATGATACTTTCTTTTCTTTTGGCAAAATCGTCAATATGAATATCGGAACAGGAATCGTAAAAAAAGACCTTAACAATATTTCGGAAGATGTGCTTTTCTTAAAAACATTCAATGATTTATTGACCGAAAAAATAAACAAATGCTTTATTTGGAGTTTTCCGAAAGTAGGATTTATGCAAAGTCTGAAATTTTTGGTGGTTTCGTTCATTCATTTTCCTGCCAATTATTTATCAGGATATATTTCTCGCAAAATTACTAAAGGCTCGGTTTTCTTTGATTCCATCAGACTTGGCGTAATGATTGTGGTTTATCCCTTATGGTGGCTCATAGTAGGCAGCTTCATTTGTTATTTAAGCAATTTATTTTATATTTGTTGAAACATCGTTTACTAAATACAACTATTATAAAAATGGATGATTCATTTGTCAAACACCTCAAAAGTATTTTATTCATTGATATAGAAACGGTTTCGCAAGTTCCTGATTTTGAGCTACTTAACGAACGATTACAAAAGCTTTGGCTCAAAAAAGCAGTTTATCTGACTAACGAAGAAAACTTATCAGATGCTGATTTTTATCTCAAAAAAGCAGGAATTTATGCTGAATTTGGTAAAATTTTATGCGTCGGTGTAGGTGGAATAATATTTGATGATGAAAACAAACCATCGCTTCGGGTAAAAATGATTGGTGGTGATAATGAAGCAGAGGTTTTGCAATCATTCAAGAAAATCGTTGAAAAACATAAAGCGGGGAAAAACCTGATGCTTTGTGCTCACAACGGCAAAGAATTTGATTTTGCGTATTTATGTCGTCGATTATTGGTCAACGGAATCGGTTTGCCGAAAGTTTTGCAAATATCAGGTAAAAAACCATGGGAAATTAACCACCTTGATACGCTCGACCTTTGGAAATTTGGTGATTATAAGCACTTTACTAGCCTAGATTTGCTGGCAGCAATTTTTGATATTCCGAGTAGTAAGAGCGATATCAGTGGCGACCAAGTGAATCATGTCTATCACGTAGAAAAAGATAGAGCAAAAATCGAAAGATATTGTGCGGCTGATGTTGTAGTTTTAACGCAGTTATATATGAAAATTAATAATTGTGCGTTAATAGAAAAAGAAAATATTGAACTGATTTTACAAAATGATCCAAAGTCAATAGACGACGGTCAACAGCATTTATAAGTCATTATTTATCAGTAGGTTAAGCTTTAGTTTTAAATAATTTTATTTTAAAATATGAAAAAAATATTCTTTTTGTTATTTGTCGCTTTATCATTTGCGGCATCGGCTCAGATTCTAAAACCTGCCAAATGGACATTTACGCCCTCAAAAACATCAGCTAAAGTTGGCGAAACAATAGACTTAGTTTTCAAGGCAAAAATCGACGATAATTGGTATATGTACTCTTCTCAACTAAAAGTAGAAGGGCCATTGCCGACAACTATAAACTTTACAAAAACCGAAGGCTATCAAGTTGTAGGAAAACTAACGCCCGTAAAGCCCAAAGAAAAATATGATGATATTTGGGGTGGAAAGGTGCAATATTTCGAACACGAAGCAAAGTTTATTCAGAAAGTAAAAATCACAAAGGCAAATCCAATTATCGAAGGAAAAATTGAGTGCCAAACTTGCACCACCAAGGATGGCAAGTGCGTACCAAATAAAGATAAATTCAAGTTTGATGTGAAGACTATTTGATATTGGCCTATTTCGTAGGAACGTCCAAATTGGACGTTCTTGGAGGGAAATCTGAATACCCAACGAAATTCATCCGAGTGAGATGTTTTTATTAATAGTCAAAACTAAAGTATCGAAATATTAGCTATTGGTTTTAAAACCATAAAAAAATCCTCGCCAAGACGAGGATTTTTTTATGCCATTAACAATTACTTGGCCCTAAAGAATACAGTAATTGTTACGCCTTCAAAACCAAAGTTTTCACGGAGTTTATTTTGCAAGAAACGAGAATAAGATTCCTGCACATATTGGGGCAAATTACAGAAGAAAATAAAAGTTGGCGAAGGCGTTGGCACTTGTACACAATATTTTATTTTGATTTGCTTACCTTTCAACATCGGTGGCGGTGTACGTTCGATTATCGGCAACATCACTTCGTTAAGTTTTGAAGTGGTAATTTTCTGAGTTTTAGTTTCGTAAACCTCCATTACTTTCTCAATTACTTGGAAAATACGTTGTTTTTCAATCACTGAAGCAAAAATAACAGGCATATAATTCATAGGAGCTAATCTTTCTAAGATTGCTTTTTTCATTACATCAGCCGTTTTTGAATCTTTTTCTACCAAATCCCACTTGTTTACCATCAAAACAATAGCTTTTTTAGCATTGTGAGCATGACCAATGATACTAATATCCTGCATCTCCAAACCAACCGACGCATCAATCAAAACCACACAAACGTCAGAGTTTTCGAGGGCTTTTACAGAGCGTAAAGTCGAGTAAAATTCAATATTTTCTTGTACTTTGGCTTTTTTACGAATACCCGCCGTATCAGTCAAGATAAAATCTTTGCCGAAAAGTTTATAATGTGTATCAATTGCATCACGGGTTGTGCCTGCCATGCTATTGACGATACTTCTATCTGTTCCTGTTAAAGCATTCAAAAAAGAAGATTTACCAACATTTGGACGTCCTAAAATCGCAATTCTTGGAATTCCTGCATCGGGGTCTTCTACGCCCTCATCTTCAAAATTTACTACAATTGCATCAAGTAACTCACCAGTTCCGCTACCATCAGCCGCCGAAATCGGGTAAATTTCATCGCCCAAACCCATTTCATAAAACTCCGAAGCCGTCTGATGACGCTCAAAAGTTTCGGCTTTATTGGCAACTACATAAACAGGTTTTTTTGAACGACGCAAAATATTTGCGAAGTCTTTGTCCAAATCAGTCAAACCAGTCATGGTATCAACCACAAACAAAATAACACTAGATTCTTCGATAGCGATTTCGACTTGCTCACGAATAGCCGCCTCGAAAGTATCTTCCGAACCAACCACGTAGCCACCTGTATCAATAACGGTAAAGAATTTTTCAGTCCAAACAGCATGACCATAGTGACGGTCACGCGTTACGCCAGGCATATTATCGGTAATTGCCACACGGCTCTCGATAAGGCGATTAAAAAGGGTAGATTTGCCGACGTTCGGTCGGCCAACGATTGCAACAATATTTGCCATAAAAAATCAGTAAACGGTTAACGTTTTTGAAACGATAAACAGTGATTCTCTTGCGAGAACTGTGAAAAATTGTCGATGTTTTTGTCCACAATCGACATAATTAAAAAATGCATCAAACTAAGGGGGTGCAAAGTTACAAAAATATATGCAGAAAACTATTGACTATCAATAAGATATAAGTTGAACAGTTAAATGATGCAGAGCATCAAAATATTTGTAGAGATGATGATATCGTGTTATTGTTTAGGTACAGAGTACCGTAATATTAAATTTTATTACGGTACTCTGTACCTTTTTTGCACAGTTTTGGTTTGTTTTCTACAATTATTATGGAACGCTGTTCCTGAAACAAAGAAATAAATTTAGTCTTAAAACAAATCTTGAATATCTTGCCAAGAAATCAAACCAATGGCCACAATTGCCAAAAAAAGTCCGACTTTATTAAGCGTAGTGAGTTTTTCTTTGAAAAAAATAAAAGCGACCAAAGCCGAAACCAAAATAACACCAATATTATAAAGCGGATAAACAAAAGCACCGCTATTTCCGTACGCGGTTAGTGCTAAAATCAAGAAATAGAAAGACAAAAAATTAGGTACACCAAGTGTAATACTTGCCAAAATATTCTTTAATTCGATTTTTTCTTGTCCACGAACTACTCGAATCGTCAGAACGATTATTCCTGCCAAAATCGCCCCAAAAACCATCACGAGCGTAACAGGCACAGTGCGGTCGGCTGACTTTATATAATTGATATTCAAGTAGTTAATCGAGGTATTCGTGATGCCATACATCAAAAAAACCGCTACTGGCAAAAGAAAATCTAAACCTTTGCCAGAAACTTTTTCATTACTTTTTTTGAAAGTACTTAATCCAACCGCTCCCAAAGCAAGAGCCAAACCTAAATAATTTAGGCCATTAAATGGGCGACCTTGCGTTTTGAAAATAAATAAACTGCAAAGTACTGGAATAACCAACGAAATATTATTGGCCAATGAGGTTGCCGTCATGCCCATTCGTTGGGTAGAAAATCCTGATAATAAAAATGTTACGATAAACCCAACCCCCAAAATAAGGGCATATAAAGTCCAGTTTTCTGAAAAATTGAGTTCAAAACTTTGTCCTTTGGGCATTAAAACCAGTCCAGTCAAAAAACAAATCGGATAATTAAACGCAATTGCCTGAAAAGTGCTTATGCCGAATTTTGGGTACAAACGAAAATTTGTCAGTAACAAAACCGAAAATATGATACTTAGTATTAGATAAAACATATTGTTTGTGAATTTTAAAGCGGTTCGCCGCCCGTTCGTAAATGATAGAATGAATGATAGAATGAAAAGAAGTTTTGATTATTCTAACATTCGCTCATTCTATCAATCAAAATTAGGCTTATTCGTACCCAAATCTTTCCAACTTTTGTTTTTTATTTCTCCAATCTGGCTCAACTCTGATGTATTGCTCCAAGAAAATTTTCTTTCCGAAAAATTTTTCCATTTCCAAGCGAGCCTCAACTCCTACTTTTTTGATACGTTCGCCTTTATGACCGAGTAAAATTGCCCTTTGCGTAGTTCGTTCTACGTAAATTTCGGCACTTACGACAATGATATCATCTTTTTCCTTGAAACTCGAAATCACGACTTCGCAGCTATATGGCACTTCTTTTACATAATTCGTAAAGATTTTCTCACGGATAATCTCGGCCGCAAAAAAGCGTTCGGGCTTATCGGTCAACTCATCTTTTGGGAAATATGGGTGGTGAACTGGTAAAAATCCTATGATTTTAGCAAACAAACCATCAACGTTTTGCTGGTGCAATGCAGAAATCGGAATCACCTCAACGGCTCTGAAGTTTTCTTTCCAATAATTGATTTTTTCTTCGATTTGCTCTGGCTTTGCCAAGTCTATCTTATTGATAATCAACAGAATAGGTGTTTCAGTGTTTTGTAATTTTGTAATAACATCATCTTCATCGTGTTTCTCGAAAATATCAGTTACAAACAAAATAACATCGGCATCATCGAGCGAGCCATGCACAAAGTGCATCATTGATTTGTGCAATTCATAAATTGGCTTGATGATTCCAGGCGTGTCAGAGTACACCAACTGAAAATCAGTACCTTCATGCACACCATTTACGATACCCATGATGCGGTGGCGAGTGGTTTGAGCCTTTGAAGTAATGATTGAAAGTCGCTCACCTACTAAAATATTCATCAACGTCGATTTTCCAACGTTTGGTTTTCCTACGATACTAATAAAGCCTGCCTTGTGGCCGGGAGAAATATTTTCTTCTTGCATTTGTATTGGTCACGACAAAAAATAATCGTGTTTATTTTATTATTTGCAAAGATAGTTTTTTATTGTGAGTTTTTCTCTTACCTTTGCAGTCCGTTATACGGAACAACATCGCGGGATGGAGCAGTTGGCAGCTCGTTGGGCTCATAACCCAAAGGTCACAGGTTCGAGTCCTGTTCCCGCTACACTTAAAAGTACCTAATTGTTTGATAATCAACAAATTAGGTGCTTTTTTATTTTACCTACTGAAACAATACTGAAACAAAGCTAGTTTTTCTACATTTTATATAATTTAGGTTTGAGATATTTTTAATCCATAAACTACATGTTTATCGAATCAGACTTATTCTAAATTTATTACAATATATATTTAATAGTCAATTACAATTACCTTGAATAAATAACAAGACAAAAAAATTGCCATTTTTAAAAAAATCTCGTCCGAACACAATATTGTGTACGAAGTCTAATTTGAACTTAGAAATATATAAAACTAAAAAATTCAAATCTAAATTTTAAAGGGTATTTCTAAACAGGGTCTGCCTCCACTTCATTATTAAATTTCATTTTACCATTTACGGAAAGTAACACTTTTTGGGTACGGATTTGTATTCAAACAAATCACAAGAATAATATTCTACTTCGAACTAATCACGAAATTGTTTCTTTAGCTCTTTTCGATACATATCTACAACCTAAACATAGCCAAGTAAGAGGCAAATTCTATCTTTTTCTACCGTGCTTTTATTTACAATTTTAATTTTTAATATAATAGTTACAATTCATAGATAGAAAAAAAAACTTGTATCAATATTTGATGACTTTAAATCATAAAATATTTAAAGTAATATATCATTTTTAACTTTAATTCAGTGTATTAATAAATTTGTGTCTTACTTTATTCTTTAAAAATAAGTTTATTTTTTATATCAAAGAAATTATTGATTTATTCTCTTTTATTAAATTTTTCTTAGGAATTTTATTGATAAACCTCAACCATAATAAAATCTACGTTGTCCAAATTCTACTTTGTTCAAATTGCTTAATCTTAAAAAAAGCATTTTTCTAAATCTTATTTACAAATTTCTTGAAATAGATAATCAAGAAAAATATAACAAAAATAGACTTAAAAATGGCAAAATATATGTGAAAATCCGTGAGTAAGCATTATCACACAAATTTTATTTGAATTAATATGTCAAGCATGTAGCTTTGATTAAGAAATAAGAAAATAACTTAAATTTAACAATATGTCTGATAACCAAAATTACAATTCAGAAAAGTTTCCATTTGTAATAAACTTTCTTTTTCTATTTTTCCAATTTGCAAACTTTATTTCAATTTGTGTTATTGTCATTACTATTGTTTTCATTTCGACATCAGACCTTCCCCCTGTATTTTCTTATGCAGGAATTTTATTTACAGCAATTTTGACTATTGGTCTATAATGTACCCCAAAATTTAGACAGGCAAGATAATTGAATAATCACTGTCTAAACAAACAAAACAATGGGTAAAAACAAACGCAGGAATTTTAGTTCGGAGTATAATGTACCCCAAAATTTAGACAGGCAAGATAATTGAATAATCACTGTCTAAACAAACAAAACAATGGGTAAAAACAAACGCAGGAATTTTAGTTCGGAGTTCAAAGCAAAGGTAGCCATCGAA
>CAMAQF010000033.1 GCA_945860265.1 Emticicia agri
ACCATATTTTTTGCTTCATCAATTGTCAGTCCATCTTTAAGTTGATATCTTATCAAAACTTTGGTATAATGCCGATTTCGCCCGTTTTTCTTGACATCGGCACGTTTTTTATTGCGTTTGTCTTGCACGATTCGCTCTAAATTATTCAAATCAATATTCTATTAAATATCATTAATCGAAGTACGTCTAGGTATAAATTTCATTTTATTTTAACAATAAATTGATAAAAAGTTTAATAATTTAATTTTGCATGTAGCGTTAATTTTACTCAATAATCATTTTTTAATTTTTCAATAACTTACCGCTTTAGCTGGTAGATACTTGAAATAACAATAAAATCATCGCTTTAGTCAAGCATTAGCTTATGCATTTTGACTAAAGTCAATTCCTAAATTACCTTCATCCAACCTCCAACTAAAGCAGGCGGCAATTTATTTTATGATTTTCAAACCTTAGATTACAGTTAAAACATATTTTACTTGTCTCTCATCGCCTTACTCTGCCGAATCATTTCAACCGTAAAATCAATCACGCTTGTATTGTTTTTCAGTAGTTCTTCACGATTGCGATTTACTTCATAATCAGGTTGTAGAAAAAAGTCTTTGTTTGTATTATTTGGCAAATTATGACTAATTTTCATCAAAGGCGTATGCACAATAAATTTTGTGTTTGGTAGCTTGAAATCCTGCCAATTTACCGCAAAACTTCCCCAACTCGCACCACCCACTTGCTGCCCAATTATTTTTTCGGGGATTCCTAAATCTTTTGCTAAATTGAGTGTAAAAGTGGTTGCCGAATAACAACCTGGGTCAGTTATGAAATATGTTTTTCCTCGATAACTTAATTGTTTTTTCGGTTTTTGTTTGTCATTCCGTTTGCTTACCCGATACATAAACTCCTTATCACGTTTCATAAAACCCAGCCACATTATCAATGGAGGACCAATATAGTACGATTTGAAAAGTGTAAAATAGGATTTTTTCTTCAAAGCTAAAGTGTCAACCAAAGTAAAAGGTTTTGGCGAAAGGTATTTTAGAAAACGAGAAATATTCGGAATAAATCCACCGCCATTGGCTCTAAAATCAATAATCAGATGTTCTACTTTGAGGTCTTTTATTGATTTGAATCTGGCTCGCAAAACCCGCTTGAATTTCTGATTGTTCAAATCCAGAAACTTTCCATTCATTGAAAATTCCGTGACATCTAATTTAGCTATATGATTGAGACTATCAATGATTTTTAGCGAAAGATTGGGTCGATTTAGATTTTTGTAGCGTTTTTTGTCAATTTTAAGAATTTCTTTGTTCGTCTGGCAAGCTACTTTTTTACCGAAAATAGTATCGTTTTTGGGTAAACGGTAAGTGATTTTAATCGAATCAACTTCTCCAAAGTACCTTTTGAAATAAGTCGGAAAAGCACTTGCAGTGTAGTAGTCTTTTACGTGTTCATTGGCATTATCACTCGAAACAAATGCTTTGAGTTTCTGCATTAATTGACCAACTGGTTCGTCGTTGAAAGCCAAAACTTCACTTCCTCGAATGATTGTTGAATCAGCTGAATAATTCAAGGCTAAATAGTAATTTTTATCAATTTTTCGTAGATAAAAAGGTACAAACTTGGCATCTTTTTTATTGAATCGCTTCTTATCATATCTCAGATTGGTGTGTCCATCTTTTACGTCGGTCACTAATTGAGATAAAACTCTAAATGTTTCTAAGTAGTTAAGTGGCTGATTGATAGAGTTATAGAGTGAATCATACATCTGTTCGTATGCATCTTTCTTCACATAAAAATACATTCCTGGATGTATTTTCTCGAACCGTTTTTTCAGAAACGCCATATCTGTCCGAATCTCTTCTGGCATAAAACTATTTTTTGATTTTTGTGCTTGCAAAAAAAGTGGAAATAGTGTAAGAATGAAAAACTTTTGCATAGTGGTTCCTTTCTGGTGTACTGGATATTAGTGTATTTTTTATTGGTTAATAAAAATTTCTTGATTTGTACTTTTTACAACGGACAGTTGACTATATAAAATCACCTAATTTTAATTTTGTTTTTAATCAAATTGAGTGTGTATTTCAGCACCGTATCTTCATTATTCAAAAAGTCTTCAATGTTTGAATTTACCTCAAAGTCAGGTTGTAGATTTGGCTTATTGTATTTCTTAGCATCAACATTATAAAGAATCCTGCCTAATGGTAAGGAAATCTCTAATTCTGTATTTGGTAGTTTTATAGTGGAAAACTGAGCTGCTGAACAACCATCATAAGCACCCCCACAAGTCATACCGACGTAGGTGCCAACGCCCATATTATGAAGTTTTGAAACCAATAAGGCTGCAGCAGAAAACGTACCGCCATTCATGAGTACATAAACGTTTTTATTAAATCTAAATTCATCGTGAGGGCGTTGCTTTTGTTGGTATTTACTCTCCAAATAACCGTCCGAATCTCGCACTGTAAATTCCTTATTGAGTCTCGAAGCTGCTTCTTTGGCCAAATATGCATCATATTTTTTATAATCTTGCTTGAGTCTTTGCAAGCCCTCATCGCGAAAACCTATTTTGTAGGCTTCGAATGGTTGATTGGCAAAATATCGCAGAAAGAAAATCGAATAGTCAATAATTCCGCCTGAGTTTCCTCTTAAATCCAAAATCAAGTTTTCGATTTTATTCTCTTCCAACTTTCTAAAAATTTTGCGAGTTTCGCTTTCAAAATTGGTACTTCGTCCATAATCTTTTAAACCATACATAAACGAGCGAATATCGACCATCGCAACTTTTTGGCTTGAATCAATGACCCGATAAGATACAATTCCCGTTGTATCTTCGTCAACGTCAGGATAACGAGTTTCAAGCATTTTTTCCATAAAATCTACACTCTGTCCTTCAATTTTACTAGTTTTCGACTTTTTTTGCCCTTGCTTTTGATATGTTACGATAAAAGATTCTTCTTCACCTTTCCATAAATAATACAATTTTCTAAATTCTCGAATCGCATAATATTTTCTTGCATTTGGGTTTGTACCATCGCCATTATAATAAGAAATGTTTTCAAGTTGCTTCAAGATTTCCATGACAGGTTGTCCATTTATTTCCAAGATTTCAGTGCCCCGAGTAATTTTTTTATCGGCCGAATAATTTCGAGAAACTAACAATTGATTATTGATATAACGCACACTAAACGGAAAATACTTCGGACGTTCGGTGAACGAATTGCTCTTAGAAAGCAATCTGCGGTCGGGCGACATGTGCGTATGTCCGCAAGCAACGGCCTGCACCAAGGGCAAAAATGTAAAATAGGCTTCTCGGAGTGAATATCGTCCCGAAACTCTTTGTAGAAGAGAATCTTGCATGAAAGCGAATTGCTCCTTAGAAATATATTTATTTGGGTCGGGGTGGTATTTTTCAATCTCGTTTTTTAGATTTTCAAGGTCTTCTTTTATCTGGTCTGCCGTATAGGTTTGCGAAAAACTGCTCAACTGGCTGACTAACAGTAAAATAAGTAAAATATATCTCGCTTTTATATTCATTTTAGCTTTTTTCATAAACTCAAATCTACTTTAAAATAACTATTATTTTAGCAACACGAACGATTTATTGTTCTTTAGTAAGCGAAATCCCCCTTTAGGCGTTAGGGGTTGTTGTTTTTTTTTACTAATTTTGACCCACAATAAAACTTCAGTTCTTTGAACACCTATGCTTAACAGACGCCTCATACGGATTCGTGCGATGCAATCCCTATTTGCTTATAAGCAAGCTGAGGGTGCGAATTTCCAGTTAGCTATTGACTTAATTGCCGTCCATTTTTCTCCAAATTTAAATTCAATGGAATTTCAAGATAAAGAGAAACTTGAAGGATTGAAAAAATTAGGTCAAAATCTTTTTCAAGAAGCTTTTTCTCGACAAGAAACCGAAAAGTTTGATGCACCCGATGAAGTGTTGAGAATGGTCGAAAAAGCAAAAGATTTTTACCTTCTTAAAAACCGGAAAGACGTTCAGCACTACGCTGGCCGCATGGTAATTGAGGCAGAAAGGGTATATGAATTATATTTGCAAATCTTATTGCTTTTTTTAGAACTTGGTAAGCGTGCCAATCAAGATAGTAATGGCGAAGGAAAATCAAAACTTATTGATAACCAAGTTATTAAGGCTCTAAGTCAAGATAAATCACTAGAAGTTCTGTGTAGCCGTCGAAGTATTAGTTTGGGCAATGAACAAGTTTTTGTGGCCAAGCTGTACCGTGAGGTTATTCGATCAAATGACCGTTACCAAGAATATGTGTCAAAAACCAATCATACGCTCGAGGAAGACTTTGCGATTTTGAAATATCTACTCAAAAACGTAATATTGAAACAGGAAATTGCGTGGGAGTTTTTCGAAAAGCAAGATTTATATTGGATTGACGACATCGAAACCCTCAGAGCTGCAGTAACTCATACTTTTCAGGCACTGGTGGAAGATGGTAAATTAAAATTTGTAATTTTAGACGATGAATGGGAAGAAAGAAAAGAATTTTTACAAACTTTGTATCATAAAAGTATTCTCGAAGCCAAATATTTAGAAGATATTCTGATTCCAAAACTCAAAAATTGGGAAATCGAGCGTATTGCAACCACTGACCATATTTTATTGAAAATGGCAGTAGTTGAAATGATTAATTATCCGAGTATTCCAGTAAAGGTGACGATCAACGAAATTATCGAAATCGCCAAAGATTATAGTACACCAAAAAGTGGGCAGTTTGTCAATGGTATTTTAGATGGAGTATCCAAAGACCTCAAAGAATCGGGTAAACTTCGTAAGAGTGGTAGAGGTATGTTGGATAATAAATAAGTCTAAAAAAGAGATCTCAATAAATAAGTACTAGTTTTAGTGAGAATTTTACTCACTCATTCAAATATTCTAACATTTACTCATTAAATTTTATGAGCAATTCATCAAGAACTTTCATTGCATTTTTGGCTGGAGTAGCTACAGGAGCAGCTATCGGAATTTTGTACGCACCCGAAAAAGGTGAAATAACTCGAGATAAACTTTCATTCCGTCTATCGAAATACCGTGAACAATTACAGAAATTCATCAACGACCTCATCGAAAGAGGCGACGAAGTAGCGATGGAAGTAGTTGGAGGAGATAGTTCGGCTAAAGCTGAAGGGCAAAAAGTAGTAAGCGAAGCCCGCATAAAAGCAGAAAAATTACTCGAAGATGTAGAATCTTTGATGAGCCAAATTAAATCAAAAAACTAACAGGATTTATAATATTTTAAGATTAACAAAAATTAATATAAAATTTTGACAATCTGAAAAAGTTACATTTATTATCTAATCATCACACTTTCAAATTGTCAGATTACCTTGATTTTAAAGTAATTAATGTTCAAAATATAACAGATTATAAAACGAGATGAAAAAGGCATTTTTAGCTTTTACTTCAACAATTATTCTCGCAGGAATGAATTTTTCTTGCAACCTAATTGATTCAAAAAGCCAAACTGGAATGAGCAAAGAAGACTCATTAGCGGCTATGGCGAATGCTCCAGTAATGGAGTTTGATAAAGAAGTGGTTGATTTCGGAACACTCACCGAAGGTGATACAGTTTCCCATGTATTTAAATTTAAAAATATTGGTAAAAGTGCATTAACAATTACCAATGTGCAAGTGCAGTGTGGTTGTACAGTTGCTTCAAAACCTGATCATCCGATTGGAGTAGGTCAGTCAGACCAAATCACCGTTCGTTTTAATAGTCAAGGAAAAGCGGGTACAAATAAAAAATTTGTTACAATATACTCTAATGCCAATCCTCCACAAACAGTTTTGGCTTTCACCGCAATCGTTTATGGGAAAGATATTTCAGATTCTACCAAAGCTAATTTAAAATCAATTTAAAAGTTATAAAAGGCTAAATATTTATCCAAATTAAAATAAATATATTCTAATCAAAAATCAAAAATAATGATTCTTTTACAAGCTCAAGGTGGAAACAGTATGTTTTCGATAGTGATGATGGTCGGCATGATTGTAGTATTCTACTTCTTCATGATTCGTCCACAACAAAAAAAGTCAAGTGACCAAAAGAAAATGGTTGAGGAGTTGAAAGAAGGAGACGAAATCGTAACTCTCGGTGGAATGCACGGCAAAATAGTATCAAAAGATGAATTAACTGTTACAATTTCAGCTGGTGGCGGTGCAAGATTGACTTTCGATAAAACTTCAGTCGCAAGAAAAAAGTAAAAAATATATAATTAGTCCGATTTCGATATTCCACAACTAGCAGAAATTAATTTCTATTAAATGTAGAATATCGATTATTGACTTAAAAGATGAATATTAAAACCTTAACTCTGTGTTTTTTAGAGGTATTCGTATTTTAGCTTTTAAACTCTCTGAACAAGTCGGGATATTCTGCATAAATTGGATATCCACTTATAAATAAGTATTACGATTCACTTTACATTTCCACGAAACCTTTACCGAAGCAATTAAATGTAAGCTACATTCAAGTCACAAATGCAACTTTTGGGTTTAAAATTATATTATTAAAATCTTTGTTATATCTAGCCTAATAAATATATCTCCAAGCGAGATTCATTTTTAAGAGCCAGAGTTAGTTTTGAAGAAATATAATGATACAATTTATCTCAAAGTGCCAGTTCGCTAATAAATTTTGATGATAAAATAATAATTATTTCACCTTAGAACGGTTTGGTAAAACCAAGTGCTGAAAAGGCTTTTGTAAGTTTTGAAGTTTTTGAGTTATTTAAATAGCTTGGCTAATCCTTAAAAGATAAAAATTCATGGCATCTGAAACTACACGTCGTTCGCAGGCAACACCGATGAAAGAAGCTATCGAAGCATTCCTAAAAACATTCGATTTAAAAACTCGCTTCAACGAAACTTATTTAATAGCATTTTGGGGACGAATGATGGGCCAAACAATTGCTTCTCGAACCAAAGAAATCTACGTCAAAAACAGAGTTTTATATCTTCGAATCGACTCTTCTCCGCTTCGTAAAGAACTTTTTATGGCCAAAACTAAGCTACTCGACCTCATAAACAAAGATGTTGGTGAGTCAGTAATTGATGATGTTGTATTTCTTTGAAAACCTTTTTGTAGTAAAATTGTGTTGTTTCTTAAATAACAGAGAATATGTTGGGTGTTCGTTACTTAATATGCCACAATAATGAAGAAAAAAGATTCCCTCGTAGAGAATGAACGTAATCGTCAAGATTTAGGCTTCGGTACAAAAATGACCGACCGTCAAACGCGTTTAATTACTGGTAATGGTCTGTTTAATGTCAAGCGTGTCGGGCAGTCGTTTGATGCTTGGCTTAACCTCTACAATCGCCTAATTACAATTCGCTGGAGTACATTTATTGCCATGGTACTCATAGTTTACCTAATTTTAAATCTATGTTTTGCGAGCCTTTATTATCTCATTGGGGTGGAGCATTTGGCAGGTGTTAATATGACCAACACAGACTCTCAGTTTTGGGATGCCTTCTTTTTTTCAGCACAATCACTTACTACCGTTGGCTATGGGCGTATAGCTCCCGTTGGTTTTGCTGCCAGTTTCGTAGCTTCTATTGAAGCCCTCAGTGGTTTAATGCTGTTTGCTTTTATTACGGGTTTATTATACGGTCGTTTTTCTCGCCCAAACCCTCGTATTTTGTTCAGCCGAAATGCTATTATTGCTCCATATCTCGACACAAATGCCTTTATGTTCAGAATGGTCAATGAAAAGAGCAATCAAATTATTAACATGATTGTAAGTTTGGATTTTTCAAGAGTAGAAGAAAAGAATGGAGTCAGAAACAGACAATATTACAGCCTCACCCTCGAACGCTCGAAAGTAAATTTTTTCCCTACAAACTGGACAATTGTTCATGCCATAACCGAGGATAGTCCACTTTATGGTGAAACCGCCGAATCGCTCGCCGAAGTTGATGCCGAATTTATGATTTCCACTGAGGGCGTAGATGATACTTTTGCAGATGTAGTGCACAAACGCCATTCATATTTCAATGATGAACTTGTTTGGGGGGCAAAGTTCAAGCCAATGTTAGAAACTAACCATGACGAAAGTTATATTTTAGATTTACGTAAAATTCATAATTACGACCTAGTATCTTTAAATCCATAATTTATTTTTTAATTTTCAGAGAATAAACTTCGTGAAACTCTATGCGAGGCCGCAAACCGCTTCTCAGAACCTCCGTGGTAAAAAAAACAAAAATGAACTCATTAATTTCTCCTCCATTCTTAAAAAAAGGTGATAAAGTTGCCATAATAGCCCTTGCCAGCAAGCTAAATTCCGAAGATATTCAGTCGGCAATCAACCTCATGCAAGAAAACTGGGGTGTAGAAGTTATAGTAGGCGAATCTGTAAGTGCTTCCTATTTTAATTTTGCAGGAAATGACGAAGTTCGTTTAAGAGATTTTCAACAACAACTTGATAATCAAGAAATTAAAGCTATTTTTTCAGCCAGAGGTGGGTATGGAAGTTCGAGAATTATTGATGCTGTTGACTTTTCTAAATTTCAGAAAAACCCGAAATGGATAATTGGATTTTCGGATATTACTGCCGTACATTGGCAACTTCAAATATTGGGCTTCCAGAGTTTTCATGCTCCTATGCCCAAAACTTTTATGCGAGATTATGATTCAGTTCAGAAACTCGAAGCATTTCTTTTTGGTGAGAATATAAACTATACAATTCCATCAAGACCAATTAATAAACAAGGAGTAGGAGCAGGGCAAATTGTGGGTGGAAATCTTTGTATTTTGGCACATTTGATTGGCTCAAAATCTGAAGTCAATACCAATGGAAAAATCTTGTTTATCGAAGATATTTCTGAGTATCTCTATAACATTGACCGCATGATGATTCAGCTAAAACGTGCTGAAAAACTTAAAAACTTAGCAGGTTTAATTGTAGGAAATTTTTCGTTCATAAAAGAAAACGAAGGACCGTTCGGCAAAACTTTTTACGAAATCATTGCTGAGCATACTGCTGAGTATAATTATCCAATTTGCTATGATTTTCCAGTTGGTCATGAAGCCATCAATTGGACGATTCCTTGCGGTAAATTTGCTTCTTTGATTGTTGATAATGAGGGAGTTAGATTGGCATTCGAACTATAAGAATAATCAGTATTTTTTTTTAAAAAGCCCTAAAAATGTATATTTTTTTAAATTTGAGGGCTTTTTTACTTTTGAGGTTCTGATGAATAAATCATTTTGTCTATTATAACTATTTATTATTATTTTTTTATATTTGCAAAATAGTATGCAAGCATACTTTATTTTTATGCAACAATAAAATTCAACCATCTAATGGAAATTAATTATAAAGTAGAAAACAACGTAGCGATTATCAGCTGGAACATGACGACTTCGCCGATGAACGTTCTAAACGATATTTCGATTCCTGAATTTGAGGGGCATCTCGAAAAAGCATATTCCGACGCCGAAGTAAAAGGAATCATAATCAGCTCCGATAAAAATGAGTTTATTGCCGGAGCCGATGTAAAGATGATTTTACGTAATAATAGCAAAGACCCAAGCGAAATGCACAAGTTTTCGCTTGATTTTAATGCTATTTTCCGTAAACTCGAAACTTGTGGAAAGCCAGTTGTTGCTGCCATGAATGGCACTGCTTTGGGTGGTGGCTACGAAATATGTTTGGCTTGTCATTATCGAATCGCTCTTGATAACCCAAAGGCAGTTATTGGTTTGCCCGAAGTTCAACTTGGTTTACTTCCGGGTGGTGGAGGAACGCAACGTCTGCCACGTATTATTGGCATGGAAGCAGCTTTGATGTTGATGGTGGAAGGTAAGAGGATTTCACCTAAAGAAGCTTTTGGTTATGGGATGGTCAATGATATTGCGGCAACCCGTGCAGAAATGATGGAGAAAGCTATGAAATGGATTTTGGCCAATCCGAAAGCTATTCAGCCATGGGATGAATTTGATAAGAAAACAGGGGCAATCAAAGCCCGTGAAAACTATAAAGTGCCCGGTGGAAATGTGCAATCACCTAATGGCATGCGTACATTTGCTGGAGGAACTGCCATGGTTATGGATAAAACCAAGGGTAATTATCCCGCTCCGATTGCGATTCTTTCTTGTGTTTATGAAGGTTTGCAAGTAAATATGGACAGAGCGATTCCGATTGAGGCACGTTATTTTGTGAAAGTTGCC
Organism: Emticicia agri; assembly: GCA_945860265.1. GTDB lineage: Bacteria > Bacteroidota > Bacteroidia > Cytophagales > Spirosomataceae > Emticicia > Emticicia agri_A. The sequence goes on from CAMAQF010000033.1 coordinate 10,203, forward strand.
ACATCTCGTGAAGCTAAAAATCTAATCGGAGTAATGTTTTTGGGTAAGAACGAAGCCGATAAAGGAGCAAGTCGCCCAAAAGGAATTCCTCCAACTGATGTCAAAAAACTAGGAATTTTAGGTGCTGGTTTTATGGGGGCAGGCATTGCGTATGTATCCGCGATGTCTGGAATTGAAGTAGTTTTGAAAGATACAACTATTGAAAATGCCGAGAAAGGGAAAGATTATTCGAGAGGTTTGATTAAGAAAGGCATAGAAAGAGGAAAAACTACGACCGATAAAGGAGAAAAATTATTGAGTTTGATAAAGCCAACAGCAGATGTAGCCGATTTGAAGGATTGTGATTTGATTATCGAGGCAGTTTTTGAAAATCGTGAGTTAAAAGTAAGTGTTACCATAGAAGCAGAGCCAATGTTAGTTGAGAATGCGGAACATGGCCCGGGTGTATTTGGTTCTAATACTTCTACGATTCCGATTAGTGGTTTAGCAAATGCATCGGCAAAACCTGAAAATTTTATCGGTATTCACTTCTTCTCGCCAGTTGATAAGATGATGTTGGTGGAATTGATTCGTGGTAAAGAAACTTCCGATTATGCTGTGGCATTAGCAGTGGATTTTGTAAAGAAAATTCGCAAAACACCAATCGTAGTCAATGATTCTCGTGGATTTTATACTTCTCGTTGTTTTAGTACATACACATCTGAGGGAATTGCTCTACTAAAAGATGGTGTTGATCCTGTTTTAATTGAAAATGCCGGGAAAAATGCTGGAATGCCTGTGGGAGCATTGGCGGTTTCGGATGAAGTCGCATTAGATTTAGCCTTGAAAATTTCTAAGCAGTCGATTGCTGACGGGGCATTGAGCGAAGAAGATGGTGCATATCAAGTAACTCGAATGATGGTTGAAGACTTAGGCCGATTTGGAAAGAAAAATCAAAAAGGTTTCTATGAATATCCAGAAGGCGGTAAAAAGTTTTTGTGGGAAGGATTGGCCGAATTTTTCCCTGTTTCAAAGAATCAGCCTGATGTTGAAGAAGTGAAAAAACGATTACTTTATCGCCAAGTGGTGGAATCAATTCGTTGTTTGGATGAAGGTGTTTTGATGACAAAATTAGATGGAAATATCGGTTCTATATTGGCGTGGGGATTCCCTCCGTATGCAGGTGGAACGCTCAATTTTCCAGATTTTGTTGGAATAGAAACTTTCTTAAAGGAAGTAGAACGTTTGGCCGATACTTATGGTGAAAGATTCAGATTAACAGAAAAACAAAAAGAATTGGTAAGCAATCCATAAATAATATTTTATCGTATTTATAAAAAAAGGCAAGGTAACTTGTCTTTTTTATGTTTTAACATTTAGTATTGTAATTTTTTAACCATAAAATTCGTTTTCAATAAAACTTTAAGTTAGAAAGTAGTTAAATATTATTTAAGCGGATATACTTTGGCACGTTTTTATCTTATGTTAATTGACATAATCCCTATAATTAAGTGAAATATTTTCTAACCCTAATAGTCATAATAACATTAGTTGAGACAGCTAATGCTCAAATAATGTATCGTACTCGCTACCGCACCGCAATTATGGTCGAATCATTTGCTATAAGTCCGCTGGGGTCGATAAACGTAGAATATCTACCAATAAGGTGGAAAACCAGCTTTTTAGCTTTACGTACTGGGTTTGGTTTCCTACCAGGGGGTAAATCAGTAGGAACTGCAGCTACGAATGGGGGAGGTATCTCTGTTCCCACATCGGTTACATATAATTATCTAATCAATAACCTTCGAAGAGGCATTAATAAGAGAGTCGCTTTGAGGTGCCAATCAGCTCCATCAAAAATTGCTTCCGAATTTTTTATTGAAATGGGGGCTGGTTTTACTCCAATAGCTTATAGAGGTTCTGAGACCCGCAGCTATTCTTTTGGAATTATTGGATTGAGACAACAAGTCGTTTTTGATGTTCCGCCGCGTCCAAGAGTTGTTTTTATAAGAGTTAACTTTACGCCCTCATATTCTTTCGGTAAATTTGAACTACGTGGTGGGCTTGGCCTAGGCGTATCGCTTTAAAATACCTACTGGTGCAACTAAGAAAATTCAAATTATTCTTGATTAAAACGGAAATCCACCCCATTGAATTTTGATTGTGTTTTTTCTATAAATCATCTACTCAAATTCAATATCATTACTCGCAGTAACATTTATATGTCTGCTGTGGTAGGTGGTATAAGTACTTTTTTGTCAGCCATCCTTAAATTCAATTGGGGAAATCTGATTTATTTTCCTATTTAATTTAGTTTACTCAAACATCTACCGAAAATCATTTCATATTTAGGGTTGAATAAAGATTATGCTATTCAAATTAATTTATGTAAGCTGTTTGAATGAAATTTTTCAAAAGCTTTTTATAGTCATCAATGTTTGTTTGCTTTTGAATTTCTGACCAATTTAGTTCAATTGCCATGATATCACCAACTGAATCAACAGAACTTAATGTCGCTTTCCAATCCATTAGCTCCATGCGAGTACGTCTGGCAAAAAAATCTCTCAAACTACCTACCATTTCTTCACGAATTGTGTAAATAATTTCGGCTTTGATGAAGGGATAATCTTTGTGGATACGTTCGATTTGGTTTGAAACTTCTAAAACTTCATTGGCTTTCGTTCCGTATTTTTTTAATAAATGCTGACATATATCCACGTCAAGATTATATGTTTTCTGAATATTTATCCATTCTTCAAAACTATAATTTTCGCCTCCAATCAGATAATGCAGATCGGTTAAACATACTACTTTATTGCTTAAAATTTTACAGGCTTCATCAATTGTATCTTTTGCCATTAGACGGTAAGTTGTCCATTTTCCACCCAAAAGACTTAATAAATTTGATTTTTCGTCAAACTCAACTTCGTGGTCACGGACGAGTTTTTTAGTTGCTTTTGAGCCAGATGAAGAAATAAGTGGGCGTAAACCCCCAAAACCAGATTTAATTTCTGATTTCTCAGGTACTTTGGCTAAATATGGGCGAAGGGTGTCAAGCAAAAAATCTATTTCTCTTTCAATCAGAATAGGTTCTTTTTCCAAATCAAGATACTCATCGTCGGTTGTTCCAACCATTACTTTTCCTTCAAACGGGATCACAAAAATAACTCGTCCATCTTTAGTTTTTGGAATCAACATTGCATCTTGGCTATTTAGCACTTCGGCTGGAAGAATAATGTGCACACCTTTACTTGGTCGCAAGCGTTTTTCCTGTTTAGGGTTTGCCAATAGCCTTATTATATCTCCATGCGAGCCAGTACAATTGATGAAAAGTTTTGAATGAATTTTGAAAGGTTCACTGTACGATTCTGAGTTATGAGTTTTTAGTTTTTTCAAATTGTCATTTACAATAGCTGCCGTTAGCTTTCCATGGCTGTCTTTTTCAAAACCTGTAATAGAGGCATGATTTACTACGATTGCACCGGCTTCATCGGCTGAGTGAGCGAGAGCCAAGCAATAGCGAGCATCGTCGAGTTGCCCATCATAATACATGACCGAACTGTGAAGCTTGGGTGTAAGGGTAGGAATATGCTCAAAAGTTTCTTTTTTATTGAGCCATTCGGCTTTTGGCATTGAATCGTTTTTGACAAATAAACTATAAATAGTTAGTCCAATTTTGAAATAAAAGCCTTCAAACCAACTAAAAACAGGCGTAATTAAAGCCAATGGATGTGCTAAATGTGGTGCATTCCGTATAACAGTGTGGCGTTCTTCGAGGCCGTGTTGGACTTGTCGTAGTTGGGCAAAATCTAGATTTTTGAAAGCCTGTTCTAAATACCTTACGCCTCCATGAATTAGCTTGGTTGATTTTGAAGATGTTTCGGCTGCAAAATCTTCTTTTTCAATCAAGGCTACCTTCAAACCTCGTAAAGTAGCATCTAACGCACAACCTGCACCGCTTGCTCCTCCACCAATGATGCAAATATCAAATTCTTCGTTTTTTAATCTTTCGAGATTTTTTGCTCTGTTCATGAAGAATAGTTTATTAGAAAAACAATAGTAAAAGTTTGGTATTTACACAAATACTAAACTTTTAAACTATAAATCATTCTTAAGCTAAAAGTGCTTTTATTTTCTTGCAATTTAAGCATTTTTCAATTTATCACCAGTTCTTTTTCTATTTTCTCAACACCATTAGAAATATTTACAATATAAGTTTGTAATTGAATATTGAACGCCTTATGATATGCAAGACTAATATTTTTTATAAAATCATCAGCAGCATCTGCTTTAATTAAATTTAATGTACATCCACCAAAGCCACCGCCCATCATTCTTGCACCAACTACCGCTTCAAAGTTCTGACTATGCTCAACCAAAAAGTCTAATTCTAGGCAGCTCACTTGATAATCATGACTCAGACCTTCGTGAGTTTCATACATTTTTTGTCCGAAAGTCTTTAAATCATTATTTTCGAGGGCTTTGCAAGCAATATCTACTCGTTCGATTTCCTCAACGACGTATTTGCATCGCTGAAATACGATTGGGGGTAATTTATCGGCCTGACTACGTAACATAGGTATAGTTGCATCACGTAAACTATCGACTTGTGGAAATGCAAATTGGAGAATACGAATACCCTCTTCACATTCAGCTCGACGTTGATTATATTCACTATCGCCGAGGTTGTGTTTTACACCAGTATCACACAAAATAAGTGTATAATTAGGGAAATTAAAGGGGAAATACTCAAAACTGAGGTCTTGGCAATCTAGTTTTATTACCGAATTTGCTTTGCCATGGATAGAAGCAAACATATCCATAATTCCACAATTTACGCCAGCATATTTATGTTCGGCCTGCTGAGCAATAAGTGCTAATTCAAGTTTAGAGAGTTCTAAATTATATAACTCATTGAGGGCAAAACCAATGCCACTTTCAACGGCTGCCGAAGATGAAAGCCCTGCACCAAGTGGAACGTCCCCACCAAATACAACATTAAAGCCAGTATTGATTTGTTTGCCTTTTTCAAGAATTTCTGCTAAAACTCCAATCAGGAAATTAGCCCAACCTTTTTCAGATTTTTGGATATTATCTAATGAAAATTCGTAGGAATCATTTAAATCATAAGCATAAAGGAAACATTTTTTGTCGTCTCTAGATGAAATTGCAAAATATATCGCTTTGTCGATAGCTGCTGGTAGAACAAAACCATTATTATAATCGGTATGCTCACCTATAAGATTAATTCTACCTGGGGCACGAACTAATAAAGTAGGATAATCTCCAAAATAGTCTTTAAAACTTTGGGTTAAAAGCTCATTTAACATTCTATTATCAATCATTTGTTTTTGGTAAAAGAGTAAAAAAAGAAAGTCCCAAGAAACATTGGGACTTCTATAAAGTATTAATAACTTAATTACTTTTGATTCATTCTACTAAAATCAAATATAAGATTATTTTGAATTAATAAAAGATTTAATATTGAAATACAGTTAAACAACTAGCCGAGCAATCATTTAAATAGAGCTATATAGGCAATAAAAGGGCAATGCAATGCTTTGCACATTATTAAGAAAATTATATAAATGATTATAATTTTTTCTCATAATTTAGTTTTAAAAGTCCGAATGCCATGTTGATTGATTCCAAATAATATGTGTCCTTTAATTGAAATAGCAGATCGTATATCGCCTTGTAAATTAAAACCTGATTGGCGTTGTGGAATACTCACAAATTGCCCTTTGCCATCACCTTTTAGTAATAGTCCATAGTTGGCATCATATTTACCAATTTTTAAACGAGACTTGTTTAAATTGCCACATATTACGAGGTCTTTTCTACCATCTTGATCATAATCAGTTATAGTTATTGTATAAATCGGAGCAAACTGAACTTCAATTGGTAATGTTTTTTCCTCAAATTTACCTTGTGCGTTTTGCGTTAGGAGAACCGTTTTTAAATTGTTGGCTACCAGTTTTTTAGCGTCTTTTAGTTCATCCTCACCAAAAATGTCTGCCAGTGTAGCATTTGAGTAGCTTTCATAAGACGTAAATTTTGGGCGTTTAGCTGGCACTTGCTCCAACAATTCGTCACGAGTTAAGTATGGATAGCTTTGAGCCTGAATGTAAGTACACAAAATAGGGTCAATGCTACCATTATCGTCAAAATCTTTGTAAAATAGCTCGATAGGTTGTTTATCACTTGCTTTTGTTTGACTATTAAGACCTAAATTTCCAACCAATAAATCTGGCGAACCATCACCGTTGAGGTCTTCAACTGTTAGTTTATTCCACCAACCAGATAGTTTTCGGTCAAAATAATTATCAGTTTTATCTACCAATTTACCAGTGTTGTTTTCAAAAACCGTTATTCGCATCCATTCTCCAACTATAACCAATTCTTGTTTTTTATCTTTATTTAAATCAACAAAAGCGGCATCAGTTACCATACCAATGTATTTTAATTCTTCAGGCGTATTTTCTTTAAATCGTGGAGTCGAATTGTTTCCTTTGCAATCATTGATTAAGATATAACTTCGTGGAATGTTTGGATATTTTCCGATAGAAACTCGACCGCCAACAAAAAGGTCGGGTTTTGAGTCTCCATTGATGTCGGCAACTCGAACACATCCTGTGCTAGTAAGCATAGAAGGTAGGGCAGAAGGGCTAAGTTGAAAATCGCCCTTGCCATTATTTAAAAATAGCTGATCTTGGAGATTTGCGTCGTTTTCGGTGAAATTACCATAACCTCCATAGGCCACATAAATATCTTGAAAACCATCGCTGTTGGCATCGAATAGTACTGCATCGCTCACATCAGCATTTGGGTTGGATGGAAAAGGTTTTTTGGTGAATTGTAAAGAAGAACTGTTTGATTGGATATAAAGTTCGCTGCTTTTGCCATAGCTTCCGCCCACAAAAACATCTTCAAGTCCATCTTTGTTAACATCGCCTTTTACCATTACAGGACTTATGAATGATTGAGAATTGGTCAATAAAGCTTGTCTTTTAAAATCATTATGTGTGGTTTTATTCTGAACTGAAATAATGGGAGATTTTATTTCTTCAAAAAATGTCTTGTTTTGAATGCCTAAATTTGTTTTGATAAAAGCATTTTTTTCCTCTAAAATTAATGTCTGATTCGCCATTATATTTTTCAAAACTTGACTTTTATTGGAGTTCCATACAATTCTAATAGAGTCTATTTTGGAGTTTTTACCCAAGCCAAAATTCATAATAAAACTTACATTCGATTGATAGCCACGAGTTGGCATTTGTTCTTGGTATTGGGTATTTCCTTGAGCAAACAGATATACCTTTGCTCCAATTCCCATTTTATTTTCGTTTTCACCATTGAGTTTTACTTTCAAAAACTTATTGCCGAGTTTTGTATTTGCTTCGTTTTGATAAATAAATGCTGGCGAATTAATGTTATTGACGACCAAATCTAAATCGCCATCATTATCCAAATCGGCGTAAGCAGCACCGCTACTATTAGATTGCTCACCCATGCCCCATTTAGTAGTTTGGTCTTTGAAAATCAGTTTGCCATTATTTCTAAAGATATAGTTTTTTACATTCGATGAAGGCATTTTTTGCACCAATTCAAGAACATCGGTTCGTTGGAAACCACCTTGTTTGGTTGCCATGAAATCGTCCATATATTTCAAGAAATCGAGGTTGGTATAATCGTGCAAATAACCGTTGGTGATGTATAAATCCTTCAAACCATCGTTGTCATAATCTGCAAAAAGTGCCGCCCAACTCCAGTCGGTGTTTGAGATTCCTGAAACTTGACCAATTTCACTAAATGTGCCGTTTCCGTTATTGAGTTGGAGCATATTTCGCATATATTGGTAATGAAACCCTGATCTAACACCTAAATCAAATTTGTCATAATTATCAGGTGCCATCAAAAGTTTCTGACGTCGATTGTCTTCGGGTAACATATCGAGCGTGAAAATATCGGGGAGGAGGTCATTATTAATATCGGCTACATCATTTCCCATTGAAAAGTTTGAAGTGTGGCCGAGTTGCTCGTTGCTTACTTCTCGAAAGCTTCCGTTTTTATTATTAATGTATAATCTATCAGGTACAGCATAATCGTTACTTACATATATATCTGGCCAACTATCTTGATTTAAATCGGCAATTCCAGCTCCCAAACCATACGATAAAGCCGAACTTTGAATACCCGCCTGTCGAGTAATATCTCTGAAAAATCCTTTATCATTTTTATAAAATCTTGATCCACTTACTGCATCGTCAACGTTTATGAGGGCGGCTGTTCGTGCCTCATCAAGAACTGGAAGTGATTTTATGTTATGATTTAGCAAAAACATATCTAAATCGCCATCTTTATCGGCATCGAAGAAGTAGGCATTCGTGCTTGATGCGGGGCTATCAAGACCAAACTTTGCAGCTTGTTCTACAAAAGTTGGAATACCATCGGCACCATTACCTTTATTGATGAAAAGTTCGTTGGCTTTCTTTTCGGGTTGCAGATTTCCCGAATGACACACATAAATATCCAATTTCCCATCGGCATTTATATCGACCATTGTTGTGCCTGTTTTCCAAGGGCCTTCTCTTCCTGCAACGCCTGCTTGCGTGGTTATGTCTTGAAATTGCATCTTATTTTTATTGAGATACAATTTGTTTTGCTGCATATTACTCGTAAAATAAAGGTCTTCTAGGCCGTCCCCGTTGATGTCACCTACGGCTACCCCTCCGCCATTATAGAAGTATTCGTACATCAAAACATTGGTATTCAGGCCTTCGTTAATGATATTCTGAAAATCTATTTTGGTTTTATCTGGAAATAGTAGTGTAAAGATTGGCTCTTGTTTTTCACCTTCTTCATCTGCATTGTTTTGTTCGGAAGAAGACTTATTACAGGAGATAAAAAATAGACTGAGTAATAATAGGTATGTGAGAGTAGAAATTTTCATTTTTTAGGTAATGATTTCTCTAATTTGGAGAAATGTGTAAGGTTGATATTTTAAAATAAAACAAATATACGAAGTTGTGTTGTGATAGAAAAAATAGAATGATGAAATAAAAAATGGGTAGCCCAAAGCTGTGATGCTTCGGACTACCCATTTTTTCATAAACTTTATTAGTATCCAGGATTCTGTACTAATATATTATTACGGTTCATCTCGTCTCTTTGAATCGGTAAGAAATAAATTTTGTCATCCCAGTTACGATTTTCTTTACCTGGGTCAATTTTACCGACCGTGAAACTATAATCGTAGCTTGTTGGGTCATATTTGTAGGTCGAAACAGTCTTGCCTGCCTTCAAAGTGCCTTTTACGTTAATAATACTTGCTTTGCGGCCAAGCGTTGTTGGGGCAATCATCCAACGACGTGCATCATGGTAACGTTGTTCTTCAAATACCATTTCAACACGACGCTCGTTGCGATAACGTTGGCGTAGAGCATCGCCAGTTTCTGTAACTGCTGGCATACCTGCACGGAAACGAATCTGATTCAACCATCTTTTAGCTTCAACATCTTCGCCCAATTCAATACAAGCCTCAACATAGTTGAAAACTGCTTCAGTATAACGTAAAAACGGCCAAGGAACTTGCTGCCATGAGTTTTGGTCAACTAAACCCGGATTTGGGTCTGTAAACTTACGCATATAATAGCCAGTATAAGAACCATTCCAGTCTTCAATGCTACTTTTACGCGTATCTAAACCAAAGTGAGTTTTCTTTGCTCCACCTGAAACGATCTCGTATTCACCAGTTTGGATTTGATTCGATGGGTCAAGAGGAGCTGCACTTGCTGAACGTGGTTTCCACGGCGAGCCTTCATATAAAATAGTTGAACGTAAACGAGGGTCACGGTTATCGTAAGGAGCTTTTGCGTGCTCTGGTTTTTTCCAATCGAATTTCGATCCATCCATCATTTCATAATCATCAATTAACTCTTGGATTGGCGTATTACCTGCCCAGTTGTTGTATCCATTTGGACCATTGAAAAGACCAACACGTCCACCATTTTCGTTTTTACTTTGGATAAAATAACGTCCAAAAATGATTTCATTTTGTCCACCATTCCTAGCTAAAGATTGATTTTGGTAGTTAGTAGCTGCTTGGTCAGCTGTAACTGGAGCTGTAAGACCTAATTGGAACCCAAATCCTGGCAGATCTAAAACTGCTTTTGCGGCAGCTTTTGCTTTTTGCCAACGCTCGGTACGAGTACCATTTACTAAACCCATTAACTCCGGCTTTGCTACTGAAGCCATTGCTTTAGATTTTACTTTGGCAGTAGGCACATCATATAAATCACTGGCTGCATAAACCATCATGCGTGATTTTAGGGCTAAAGATGATGCTTTGGTTGCACGTCCTTTTTGAAGTGATTTTCCATCAAGCAATGTTGCTGCTTCGTCTAAATCTTTAACTATAAAGTTTAAACATTCTTCAAAAGTATTACGAGCAGACAAAAAATCAGTATCTTTCAATGAGAATGCTTTATCAACGATAGGCACACCACCATAATAACGAACTAATTGATGGTAGTAGTAAGCTCTCATAAATTTAGTTTCTCCTTTCAAACGATCAACAATGTTTCCTGTATTCACAAATTGAGGTTTTTCTAAATTTTTCAACGCAAGATTACACGCTCTGATGCGAGAATACATATTTACCCAACTCAAAGTTCCATTAATCCAACCTGGATCGGCAGGATTTACACGTCCTTCAGTATGAGTTGTAATACCTCTTCCAGGGTGAGTAAAGATAGCTTCGTCGGTCAATGATGCGAGCATTTGCTCATCAAAACCTCCTTGCCCTAAGCCACCATAAAGTTCACTTACAAAAGCTTCCGCTAAGGATGCATCTCCCCAAACTACATTCTCTGATAATTGATCGAGAGGTTTGGTATCCACAAAATCATCATTACAGCTTACTGTAAAAAACGAAACTGCGAATAATGATAAAATTAATTTTTTAAACATTTTCATTTTTCTAATTAATTAAAATTTAATATTTAAACCTAAGTTCATTACTCTTGCTTGAGGATAGTACTGACCGTTATTGTTTGTATTTTCTGGGTCATATATTTTCAGTTTGTCAATTGTGAATAAGTTAACTCCACTTGCATAAACTCTCATGCTGCTAAAGCCAACTTTTTTGCCGATTGATTCTGGAATTGTGAAACCTAATTCAAAGTTCTTTAATCGTACATAGTCAGAACTTCTTAACCAATAAGTGTTACCACCCGAATAATATTGGTCAGAGCGATTAGCAATACGTGGGTGAGTATCACTTGGATTGTCAATTGTCCAACGGTTTTGGTGAATGTCAGATAAGTAATTACCGATATTTCCCATTTCACCTGTTCCTATGTATTGTTTTGCTCCAGCGGCTCCTTGAATCAAGACTGTCAAGTCAAAATTCTTATATTGACCACCTAAGTTGATACCACCTTGGAACATTGGAAGTTGAGTAAAATCTGTTCTAACCATATCATCAGGGGTAATTTTACCGTCGCCATTATAGTCTTTGTATTTCATATCTCCAGGGCGAAGTTCTTTTACGATTGAAGAGTAGTCTATGCCTCTAGCATCAATTGCCGCTTGGTCTTTAAATACGCCATCGTAAAGATAAGCCATGAAAGTATTCATTGGACGACCAGTAGTACGTTGCCATTCAGGAGCTCCTGGAGCTTCATCCCAAAAATCAATTGTATTCTTGGCATATCCACCATTTACGCTAATGTTGTATTTGAACTCACCAGTTTGTCCACGGTAGCCCACATTAAAGTCAAAACCACGGTTTGAAACTTCACCAAAGTTTTGTGCAGGAAGTGTGATACCCGTTGACTGTGGCACAGAAGCATTTTTGAACCAAAGGATTTTTGAACGTTTATTCACAAAATAATCCAACTCAAAGTTGATTTTTCCGTTGAATAACTGACCTTCTAAACCGATGTTTGAGTTAGAAGCTACTTCCCAAGTAATGTTTTCGTTTGGAAGACGAGTTTCAAACAAAGTTTTTTGCTCAGCATCACCCAAAATATAACTACGGAAACCATAAGTAGAAAGATATTGGTAAGTAGCAGGTGTGCCTGAATTAGGAAGGTTTACTTGGTCATTACCTAATTGACCCCATGATCCTCTCAATTTCAGGAAGCTAATAAAAGGGATACTTTTCATGAATTTTTCTTCTGAAAGTACCCAACCTGCCATCACACCTGGGAAGAAACCATAACGAGTGGCTTTCGGGAAACGGTCCGAACCATCATATCTCCATAAAAATTCAGCTAAATATTTCTCTTTAAAATTATATGCAACACGGCCAAAATAATTGATACGAGCAGTTTCAAAACCACCACCACCGTTGTTTCTCTCTAAGTCACCACCCGCAAACATTTGGTCAAGAGCAGGTGAAATAAAGTAGCGACGATAGGCATTAAAATTATTTCCTTCGATAGTTTCGGTATTTGTTCCTGCCAAAACTGTAAGTCCATGATTACCAAATGTACGCTCATAAGTAGCAACAGCACCTAATAAAAGATTCAATTGGTCGTCATAAGATTGATTCAAGTTTGGTTCGGCTGGACCTCTTTTACTTGCAACCAATTTAGGAGTTGTACCATCGGCTTCAAATCCAGAACCTTGTTGGTAAAGCGTCCACGGAATTTGCCATAACTTTCTTGTTCCGAGTCTTTTATCAATTGCCGCTGTTCCTGTCAATTTTAAACCTTTAACCCACGGAATTTGAATATCAAGTGATCCATTGGTTTGAATATAATCTTGTTTTTGGCGATCATAACCCGATAAGTCAGTTGTGATTACAACTGGATTTTCGCCGTTTTCGATGTCAGGGCCAGGAAGACCATTTGGCCAATAGGCCTGTTGCTGTGGTTTTCCACGCATTTGCATTCTGAAAATTGCACCTGCCGAACGAGTTGGAAAGTTACGAGCTTCTTCACGACCTAAAATGCCAATATTTAGGTTAATGTATTTGTTGATTTTAGCATCTAAATTCAGACGAATATCATATTGTTGGTATGCCGTTGCTGAGTTTTTGTAGTATCCTTCTTGGTTTTGATAACCCAAAGAGGCTAAATATTTTACGCTTTCCGTTCCACCCGAAATTTGTAAGTTATGTTGCGTCTGTGGCGACCAAGTTTTCAAAGTAGCTTTGTACCAATCTGTATTTGGATATAACCACTGGTCTGAGCCATCAGCATACTTTTGAATATCGGTCGGTGAGAATGGAGCCTTTCTGATAGTACCATTTGGACGAGTAAACGAACCCGTCGATTTGTAAGCTGCATTAGCACCCGCCCATTCGCTCACAGGTAAACCGTAAATATCAAGGTCATTTAGCATCCCTACATATTGCGAAGAGTTGGTTAATTTTGGTATTACAGTTGGCTGAGAAAAACCTTGATTAGCTGAGTATGAAACTACTGGTTTGCCAGTTTTTCCACGCTTCGTTGTAATCAAGATTACGCCGTTTGCTGCACGAGAACCATAAATTGCCGCCGAAGCATCTTTCAATACAGATACACTTTCAATATCGTTTGGATTAATACGGTCTAGTCCACCTGCACGATTCGGGATTCCATCAACTACAATAAGGGCATCACCATTATTCAAGGTATTTGAACCACGAATACGAATAGCTGAACCATCGGCACCTGGCTCACCACTACGGTTTACCGCCACAACACCCGCCATACGACCTGCAATTGAGTTACTCAAGTTTACAGTCGGTGATTTGATTAATTCAGAGCCTTTAACTGAGGCAACCGAACCAGTAATTGTTTCTTTTTTCTGAACACCATAACCTACCACAATCACCTCACCGAGGGTTTTTGTGTCGGTTGCCATACCCACATTGATTGTTGCACGATTTCCAACAAGGATTTCTTGTGGTTCGTAGCCCACAATACTAAAAACCAACACTGCCTTACTGTCAGCCACAGCAATTGAGTACTCACCATTGGCATCAGTTGTTGTTCCTTTTTGTGTGCCTTTGATAAGGATGCTTACTCCAGGAAGAGCATCGCCTTTTTCAGCATCAGTTATTCTTCCCGAAACTTTTTGTTCGAGGAATTTATCTGAAACAACTTTAACTTTGGCAGAAGCATCAGGAGCAGACAATGCTCCTACAGCTCCGAGAAGTAGCACTACTAATGCCTGCAGAGTAAATTTTTTCATAGAAATTTTTTGATTAAGGTTGATAGAAACGTTATTTAAATTAAATTCAGGTCAAAATTAATTTATATTTTTAATACTAACTTAATCAATGAAGTAATGTTCATGAGGTAATCATAGAAATTTCTACTTTTATTTAGAAAAACTAAGAGTTAGACTTGTTTTTTTGTTTTGCAATCGATTGCACAAAATTTAAATATTCAGATAAAATCTTATATTATTTCCATATAATGTAACTATTCATTTTGAGTAAAAAGATAAAAAAGTAGTTGAAATGATAAAAAAACGATACATTTTTGTTAATGCAATACAAAAGACTCAAAAATTTATGACCTGGAAAATCAACTTAACTTAGCTTTCATTCATATATTCAAGTAAGAAGCCTTTACCTTAAAAGTATTTAATCCAAAAACGAATACTAAACTATATCATTTCTACCTCAAGGGATTTAATTTGTAAAAATCAAAGTCCATGGGCAAAATTTAGTAAATTTGTTGAAGGTTAAACATGAAATAAAGATTTTGGTTTAAAAATGAGCGAAGCACCTAATATTTTCGAAAGTATCTATCCTGATTTTAATAATATACATAATAAATCATTATTAGGTTTAAAGACTGAGATAGTTTCTCGTCATCAAGTCAATATATTTCAGCTATTGAATCCATCATTAACGAATTTCAATGTTTTTCTTTCAAATGTAGTTGTAGACATCATCAAAAGTATAAATATCAACTTTTGATTACCGTCGCTGCGGACTATCTGAAAAGAAAATCACTTCGAGATTGATGTGATGGAAAGTTATTTAGCAGTTTAAAAGCAGAGTTAATATAAAAAAGTTGTATTTCTTAAATTTGATGATGAACATTAATAAAGTCACCGATATTGTTTCCAGCTTTGTTTTTATTTAATACTGGTAATTGAAGAATAAAAACTTCTTTGTATGTATTTGTCTTAATTTATAACGACTTGCTTTATGCAAAGACACCAAGTTACCATTAAAGAAATTGCTCAAAAATTAGGCGTATCCATTTCAACAGTTTCGCGTGCGTTACAAAACAATACTCGTATTGGTTTACGCACCAGAGAAAGGGTTTGGGAGTTGGCAAAATTAATGCATTATGTACCAAATCCTGCGGCTATTTTTCTGAAAAAAAATCGCACATACACAATCGGTGTTTTACTGCCTTATTTGCAAGAAGAGTTTTTTTCAATGGCTATTTCGGGTATTGAAGATGTGGCTTTGGAGAAAGGATACAATGTTGTTATGAGCCAATCACGCGATAAATTTGAGCGTGAAGAAAAAGCTTTAAAGTCATTTCTGACCAGTAGGGTAGATGGTGTTGTTGCATCAGTAGCTGCCGAAACTAATAATTATAGCCATTTTAAGGAAGTTGAGAATTTCGGAACTCCATTAGTTTTTTTTGACCGTGTTCCCCGCAATCTTGGAGCTAACAAAGTGCGTTGCAGTATATCTGAAGGAGCTTTTGAGGCCATCAAGTTTTTGATAAATAAAGGCGTTAGGCGTATTGCCTTGATAAATGGGCCCTCTAACTTAGAGGTTAGTGATGAACGTCTAAACGGTTATCTGTGTGCTATCAAGAAGTTTAATCTTGAAACTTCGCCGAATTATATCAAATCAACCGATTTATCAAAAGACGATACAATCATAAAAATGAAAGAACTTTTGGCTTTAATTGAGCCACCCGAAGCTATTCTGACTTTTAATGATTATTTGGCACTTTATGCTATGCAATTTTGTAAACAAAAAGGGATTGTTCCAAACAAAGATATATTATTTGTTAGCTTTGCCAATTTACCGATGACTTTATATTTGGATAATCCTCCACTGGCATCAGTTGAGCAATTTGCCTACAATATGGGCAAAAAGGCTACCGAACTATTGATAAATATTATCGAAAACCCTTCCGATGAAATGCCTCCTTACCAAGAAATTTTGATAGGTACCAAATTGATTATACATTAAAAAAGGTTGGATTTTAAAACCAAACTTTTTTAATGTAATTTTGAAGTAAAATCAAACTTTCACAACTTCAGCTAATTCTTTATTAACATCTACTTCGCTATCAAATAATGAAATGGGCTCATATTGTTGTTCAGTAAGCTCAAAGAAACGCTGGTGAATATCAAATACTGGCTCTTCGGATGAAAGTGAACAAACAACTCTTTTATAAGATCCATCTTCTTGGAGTTCATAAGCATTTACATTATCTCGAAGATTATAGTCAAGAATGTGTATTACTTGGTGTTTAATATCCTCATCAACAATCTCAAACAGCGATTCGATACGTTTATCAAAACTTCTTACCATAATATCGGCACTTCCTCCATATAAACGAGGTTGATAATTATTATGAAAATAGAAAATTCGAGCATGTTCAAGGAAGAGACCAACAACCGAACGAACCGTGATATTTTCGCTCAAATCTTTACGGCCAGGGCGTAAACAGCAAATTCCTCGAACAATCAACTTTATTTTCACGCCCGCTTGCGAGGCCTTATACAATTCATCAATCACGTATTGGTCTTCAAGTGAATTGAGTTTTATACAGATTCCACTCGGTAAGTTGTTTTGTGCATTATTAGACTCATTGCGTATCATTTCAATGAGCTTATTACGCATATCACGAGGCGAAGTAATCAAATTATTGTAGTTGGCAGGTTGCGAATGTCCAGTAATTACATTGAAAAATTCTGAAATATCCTTTGTATAAGTCGTATTGCTCGTCAGTAAGCCAATGTCTGTATAAAGTCTTGCTGTATCCTCATTATAATTTCCGCTGGCTAAATGAGCATATTGAGTCACTTTATTGCCTTCTTTTCTCACAATTAGCATAAGTTTGGTATGGGTTTTATACCAACCAATACCATAAATTACGAAGCAACCCGCACGCTGAAGTCGGTCAGCTTCACGAATATTATTTTCTTCGTCGAACCGGGCTTTTATTTCAAACAAAACCGAAACATGTTTACCATTTTCGGCGGCTTTCAATAGAGCTTGTGTCACGCGAGATTTCTTGGCCAAACGATAAATAGTTAGTTTAATCGCTAATACGTCGGGGTCCTCAGCAGCCTTTTCGATGAGTTGTAAAACTGGTTCAAAATTGTTGTAAGGGTGGTGCAATAATAAATCTTTCTCACGGATTATCTCAAAAATGTCAGCGTTCTTATCCCTCAATCTTGGATGAGTAATCGGCGGATGAACTGGCTTGATGTCTTCCTGAAATTCGGGATGACGTATGAGTTGCCACAAACATGTATAATCAATGAGGTATTCATCAAAAAATATGTTGTATTTGTCAATCTCAAAGCGTTTTTGTAGCATTGTGAGCATCCATTCGTTAGGATTTGGCTCAATTTCCATGTGAACAACCCGACCTAAACGACGACTTTTAATCTTCTGTTTGATTTCATCTACAAAATCGGCTTCGATATCATCTGATTCTTCTAGCGTAAAATCTCCATTTCTAACTATACGGAAAAGATTGACTGATTGAATTTCAATGTTTCGATAAAGTTTTTTAATCTCATGTCGTACAATTTCTTCGATGGGTAAAAATAAAGTTTCTTCTGCTCGCTCGACAGTAAAAAATCTTGGAAGATTGCCGGGTATCTGTACAAACGAAAGTTTTTTGTTTTCGCTATCATCAGGAAAAAGTGTTGAGCGGTTTGCATCAGTAACAACTCCAAAAATAAGTGTTTTAGCAATCAATACTGGGAAAGCATGCGTATTGTCGAACAACATCGGCGTAAGCATTGGATAAATAGTATTATCGAAATACGCAATGGTTTCTTCTAACTCTGTCTGTGAAAGTTCGTTGATTTTTATAATTCTGAACTTGTATTCTAAGAAAAGTGGAGTGAGTTCTTCTTTGAAGATACGGTCTTGCTCTTGGCAAAACTGCTTTACTGAAAGCATTAGGGCTTTTCGGAAAGGAATTTCACGCAAGCCCGAATAGTCAATACGTTCTTTGTTGAAATCAAGATAATTATAAAGACTACCCAAGCGAACTGTGAAGAACTCGTCAAGGTTTGAGGCAGTAATGGCCAAAAACTTTAATCTCTCAAATAAATTAAGTTCTTTTTGACGAGTTTGGTCAAGCACTCGTTCATTGAATTTTAGCCAACTCAAATCACGACTTAGATAATTTGATTGATCAATACTATCAGCATAACGGTTGATTTTAGAATCTTCGGTAATACCAGATTCGCTTGATTTTGTGCTTAATGCTAATCCGTTTAGAAAAGAAAAAAGGCTACCTTTCGAGCCTTTTTCATTATGGGTATTTTTAATATTTTCTTCCATCGCTCGAAAACAGAATGTTTTTTACGAAATAAGTCATAAATGGAATGAAATTCAAGTAATTATCAATAATTTAACGTTATATAATTGTTAATGACTGCAATTCTAATGCCATTTTAAGTTTATTTAAGATTAAACTTTAATCACAAGTCGAATAAGATGTCTTGCCATCAATCAAAACATTATTATTTGCAAAAATCGGCTGAATTTTCTGAGGAATCGTAATTTTAGCTATATTATTTGACACACAAATGAGTTTCAATATTTCTATATTATTACATAAATCAAGTGTAAGAAGCGTGTTATTTGAAACATCTAAGTAACGGAGTTTTACGTTTTTACTTAAATCAATAGTAGCCAGTTTATTACTATTACATCTGAGCTCCAGGAGTGCTAAATTATTAACTAAATTAAGATTTTTAAGTTGGTTGTTTGATATGTAGAGAAGCGAAAGCTGTGTTGAAGAATCAATCGTTACCGTCACGAGTAAATTGTTACTGGCATTAAGGGCGTATAATTGTTTGCTCAGAATCGTTAATTCTTTCAATTGATTATTGACACAATTTAATGCCGCTAAATTAAGATTTAGGCTCAAATCTATTTTGGTAAGAATGTTTGAAGAGCAATCGAGCGACTCTAATAAGCTATTTTGGCTTAGTTCAAGATTTGTTATTTGATTCAACGAACAATCTAAATAAATAAGTGATTTAAAACCTTCAATACCACTCAATGATTTGATTTGTAGATTTGGTATGCTCAAAACTTCAACATTTTCAGCATCTGACCTTTTGATTTGGCCATTGATTGTGCTATCTGAGTCAATTTTTTGAGCAATTAAGGCTTTCTCCAAATTGCTATCATTTATATGGATAATGTTGGGGTCAATTTCTATTGAGCGAGAACTACACGCTACCACAAATACACCAGCGACTAAGCAAGAATAAAAATATTTTTTCATTTTTTTGTATTTTATTTGCAGTTATTTATGTTGGCTTCAAATTTTGAACCACTATTTGGCTTAATAGAAAGGCCAGGAAGCATTACTATAGAATTAGCTGAATTTACTTGAACTGAAACCTTATTATTACCAGTAGGATTTATTTTATTGTTTAATTTAACAACCTCATTATTGAAATATTGATATGAGCCATTAGAAAGGTCGTTTGCAGGAGAGGTAAGATTCAATACCTTTGACCCACATTTAAAAATAGTTATTTTGAGTTGTGCTGTATTTGAAACATATTTAGCTGAATTTTGGTAGGTATAACTCATCGAATCCGTCCCCACAAAATTAGCTACTGGTTTAAACCAGACCAAGCCAGTACTATCAATCGAAAAAGTGCCTTTGGTAGTGGTAAGCTTTTTTTGTATTCCTGCAAGATTTATATCAATATCAAATGTTGCATTATTGTAGAATGTTTTGGGTAAATCATTGATTTTGATGTTACAAGCAACCGAATCTCCGAATGGAAAAGCGAGTGAATCAGCGTTGGCAATTGGCAGTAAATTACTATTAAACCCATCAAGTGAGTACCTCCACATTGCACCCGTAAACCCTAATACATTATTTGATCCCATACCGTAGCCGCTAAACATATAGGTGTGAGAACCAGTTGTGAGATGGTTAAGTGTATTTACAGAAGCACCAGGGATATTAAAGGAGTTTTCTATTTTTAGTCCCGACGAAACAGGTACTTGATTAATCAATGAATTATCAATATTGACGGCTTCCCAAACACCATTTGCAGGGTTTATTCGCCATGTATCCCTCAAAAAATACAAGTATTGTCTAAGGCCTCCTGTCATGTATAATTTATTATCATTTCCTACCCAACAATAAGGAGCATTTCTTGAGCCTGGATTAGTGGTAGTTTTTGGTGGATTTAATGTATCATTACCCGAAATTAAAGTCCATGCTTTGGTTATAGGGTCAAACTTCCAAAGGTCTCCATAGTCATCCCAGCCATGAGATTCAGCATATCCACCATAAATCCAGATATTACCTAAAGTATCCTTCCAATAACCAAAGTCGGACCTCGCACGTGGGAAATATTGGGTGCCACCAGTACCAGCAATAGATGGATATGAGCCATTGGTGCAGTTTTTACAGTAAGGTTGGTTTTTATTGCCACTTATAAATGTCCAACTTTTACTGGTTGTATTAAACATCCACAAATCATTATAAGAAAGAGAACCATTTGGAGTGTCTACCGCACCACCATACAACCACATATTATTAGCATCATCGAACCAAGCTCTGGCTCTGTATCTTTCTCTTGGTTTTGTCTGCGAACCCGCATAATCATCATAGTAAGTAAATTTTCTTGTTTTAGTATTATACATCCACAAGTCTGACTTGGTAAATCTTTCATAAGTATTTTTATCATTATAAAGACCACCAAACATCCAAATATTGCCATCATTATCAACTGCAGAAGCCATTCTGTTTCTTCCTCCTGGGTGAGCCGTTGGGCTTTCTTGTCCAATAATACCACCAATAATTTTCCAACCTAAATCAGAAATAAAAGCCCATTTTTGTTGAGAAATATCGTAAACCCAAAAATCCGATGAGAAATAAGACTCCAAAGAAGCACCACCATAGACATAAATTTCATTGTTATTGGCTAATCCTCCTGCAGGATGTTCTCTAACTGAAGGTTTAATAGTACTGCTCAAAGTCCATGGAGTGCCTCGAACACTCAGTGGGGAGGGGGAAGGACGAGGGTCAATATAAACTGCGTCACTAACCAAATATCCCGCCATCCAAGTCCATTGATTTTGAGCAAAAGAATTTATCGAGATGATAGTCGAAATAATTAGCAGAAAGATTTTTTTTATAAATGGAGTTACATAAAAAGCATAGCTTTTTATGTAAAAAATTTTAGTTTTTAGGAAAGTTATAGTTACCAAGTTTTGGTCATGATTAGGTATAAACGTAATCGAAAAAAAATAATATTTTTCGCAGTTTAACTTAAGTTTTATAGAAAAGCCTAAAGCAAAAATAACAGGTCTTTATACAAGAAGCAATCAAATGATATTAAAAGTAGCTTAAAATAAAACTATGAATCCTTTACAGATTTGAAAAAAAAGATCTTAAACGGAATTATTTCTTAAATTTTAAACAACACCGAAATTATAATGTTAAATTAAAGATAGCATTACAATGTGTATTTCAAATGAATTTTCGAGGTAAAAGCCAAAAGGATTTATACTTCTAATTAATTCTACTACCTTTATTAAAAAAAGCCAAACAATGAAGTTAAGAGTAACTTGCCAGATTGTTTACGAATGCCCCGCAAATGTTCCTTTGATTTTGATGCTTCGCCCACAAAGTGGGGCTGCACAACAAATTTTATGCGAAGATTTTTCTTTAGCACCTAATACAAAATTTTCAGAATATAATGATATTTATGGCAATCTTTGCCAGCGTTTAATTAGTCCGATTGGGAATTTTAGAATTCTTTCCTCTGCACTCGTCGAAACCTCCGATAAAATAGATGTAAATTTTGCAGCAAGAACTTTATCTATTGAGGGATTACCCGATTTTGCTCTTATTTATTTGTTACCAAGCAGATATTGTGAGTCTGATAAGTTTTTATTTATGGCTGGTGAAATTATCCGAAATTTTCAAACGGGCTATGAGAAAGTTAATGCAATATGCCAGTGGGTAAGGAGTAATGTGGTTTACGAATACGGTTATAGCTCTTCATCATCTTCGGCATGTGATATTAATCTTAGTCGTATTGGTGTTTGTCGGGATTTTTCTCACCTTTGCATCTCATTATGCCGAGCTGTAAATATTCCAGCTCGCATGGTGGTAGGTTATTTATATGATCTTGAACCGATGGATTTGCACGCATGGTTTGAGGTTTATCTCCAAAATCAATGGTTCACTTTTGATGCCACACAGGTAGAACCCAAAGGTAATCGAGTAGTGATGGCATACGGGCGTGATGCGAGCGATGTAGCTTTTGCTACACAATTTGGCAATATTTTTCTCAAAAATATGCATGTTTCGGTAGAAAGAGCCTAATAAAATAGTTTAACTCATACCTAATTTGCGTATCAACTCACTAAAATACACTATTATTTTAAACATCAGAAATAATTAAGCTACAAAATTCGTTATAAAAACGTAGCATTTTTATTATCTTTGCAACTATGTTTTTAAAAAGACCTCATATCGCCCTGTTGCTTGTTAGTATTTTGTTATTTTCGGCTTGCTCAAGCAAGTTTATGAAACTTCAAAAGAAAGGTACTACCGAAGAAAAATATAAAGCTGCCAATGATTATTATAAAAAGGGTGACTACTACAAATCAGGCATACTTTTTGAAGAAATCATTCCACTGTTGAAAGGTGATTCTCTCGCCGAAAACGCACAGTTTTATAATGCTTATGCTCAGTTTCAACAAAAACAATACAGCATGAGTGCTTATTTGTTTAAGAGCTTTTATGCAACCTATGCCAATAGTCCAATGGCAGAAGAAGCATTTTATATGTACGCCAATTCGATGTACAAAGACTCACCTAATTTTAATCTCGACCAGTCAAGTACACTAACAGCAATTGATGCTTTACAGACATTTATAAACTCGTTTTCTGATAGCAAGTACTCAGAAGGCTGTAATCAAAACTTGAAAGATTTGAGACATCGTTTGGAAGAAAAGTCTTATGAAAAGGCTAAACTTTATTACCAAACCAGTGGTGTAACCATTGCAAATTTTAAGGCGGCAGTTGTAGCGATTGATAATTTTCAGAAAGATTTTCCGGATTCGGAGTATATTGAAGAATTATCATACTTGAAAGTGCAATCTCAATATGATTTGGCTTCGGTAAGTTTTGAAATAAAACAAAAAGAACGCTTTTCTGATGCCTTGAAGTTTTATGAAGATTTTATTGATAAATTTCCAAAAAGTAAATATATAAAGCAAGCCGAAAAAGTATATGAAGGTGCTGGTAAAGGTTTAGAGAAAGCCGTTAAATTTGAGCAGGAAGTTAAAGAATTAAAAGCCAAAGAAGCCGCAAGAGTTGCAAAAGAGAAAGATGAAGCCACAACTAAAAAAGAAGAAAAAGCTGGAAAAAGCTGAATTGAAAAATAAGTGTTTTGTAAATATAGACTATAAGTAAATTAAAAATAAAGTTCCTTTGAAAGTAAGGGACAACCTAAAAATATGGCAATAAATCCTTCAATCATTGCAAGAGACGTCGATAAATTAGCCGCTAAAACAGGCAATGTTTATGAGTCTGTATATATTGCGTCGCAACGTGCCAGACAAGTGGCTGTAAAAACTAAAGAAGAATTAACTCAGAAATTGGGTGAGTTCGCCTCTAATATTGATAATTTAGAAGAAATTTTCGAGAATCGTGAGCAAATCGAAATATCAAGATTCTATGAGCGTCAACCAAAGCCAACTTCAGTAGCCTTGGAAGAATTTATGGATGACAAAGTAGAATATCGTTGGAAAGACGCTGAATAATTTCTTTTAGAATGACTTTTAAGGAAGGTTTCGTTGGGGTGACATTCGCTCCAAACGACATTTTCCTTTTTTGTTTTTTGGTAATTAAAACGGATAATCGACTGCAATATTCAGAATCAAATTCTGTTTTCTCCATGCTTTCTCATTGGGTTTAATGTCTTTCATTACCCAACGCTCGCCTTCGGGCAGCCACGGCTTGCAGAAAGGAGTGGCAAGGTCAAGTCGAAGTTTTACATAAGTAAAGTCAAGGCGTAAACCAAGACCGCCCCCAACGGCCAATTGTTTGTAGAAATATTTATCAAAAGTGCTGCTTTTCGGAAAACCAGAGTCTTCGTTGTGTTTTGTCAACCAAATATTTCCAGCGTCAACAAAAGTAGCTAAATTAATGATTTGAGATACTTTTATTCGGAGCTCACTATTGAGTTCGAATTTTACATCGCCATAGGCAGTCGTGAAAATTGAGGTGCTATCGCCAATGATATTATAATTACCAGGGCCAATAGACCTTGCCCTAAATGCCCTAACACTATTGCTACCACCAACAAAATACTGCTTTACCTGATTTGGCAAATTCTTAGAATTTCCGTAGGGTAAGCCGTAACCTAAAATTGCCCGATTTGCCAGTCGGATGCTTGGTGTAAGGTCTATATAATAACGAGTCTCTAAATCGAAGCGGGCATACTGCTCAAAAACCGTCTTTGCGATTTGTTTTGACACTTCAGCTTGTTTTTTTACAAGTAAACCTGCAATATTTCCGGCAATATCAACTCCTGCATTTAGATAAAAATAATGCCTACTTTTGGGAGATTGTATTGGTGTATAAACGATATTATATTGACCACCCAAAATTAATCTAGTTTCTAAAATTTTTAAATATCTAACTAAATCTGGGACATTTCCTGAATTGATACTTCTATCTATTAGCAATTGAAACTCTTCACTTATATTTTTAGGTTTAATTAGATTAATGGAAAGTGGAGTAAAATTATATTCAACGGCCGAGTTTTTTCTCAAACTATAACTCAATGAGCTCCGCAGCGAGGTAATAGTGTATTGATTATAGCGGTAGGTGCTACTATCATTATTAAAATCTACACCTTTTTGTACTAAACGCTCGTAACCTACATTGATATTTGTTTTTGGTAAATCTTGATTTCTTTCTGCTCTAATTCTATAAAAAGGCAATAAAAATCTTGGAAATATAAGGTCTGCATCCCCAGCCAAGCGATAATATTGATTTGGGGCATTATTAAGCTTTTTATTAGTTAATTGAAAGTCAAAACCTGTATTAAAACCAATCTTTAGAATTTCGGCTCCTTTAAAAATATTTCTATTTATCCAACTGGCTCCCAATTGTGTACCCGCAAGGTTATTGGAGCGTGTGAGTGCATTTAGTTCAGCTTGAAGGGATTTATTTTTGAGCGAAGTCAAATCATAAATGACATTAATCTGTGATGAGTCAGAGCGATTTACCATCTCGAAACGATTCTTGACAAACTTGAAATTGCGTAAATTTATCAATCTCGAAAGTGAAGCATTGTGAGTTTGGCTATTATAAAGTCTGCCTTTACGGAAACCTATGGCATCGTTGAAAACCTTTGGCTGAAATGTGCGTTTTGGGTCAAAAATATTTAAACCTCGCCTTATTTGAACACCTTTTAGTGATGTACTATCCGGCGTATCGACATAAACCAAAACATCTTTGATAGTATATTGCTTGAGCGATGTTTGAGTAATATTAGGTTTGAGTTCGAGAAAAAGGTTTACTTTAAGACTGCTTTGATTTGTATCGGCTTTTATTATCAAAAAATCAGGACGAAAATAGTAATAACCATTGATTTTCAGTGCTTTGTCGATACGCTCACGCTCAAGTTTTATATTGGCAAATCGGTAAGGTTCATCTTCTTTCAGCATTGAATTGTTTTTGGTTTGATATAAGCTTTTTGAGAAGGCCATACTATCTTTTTTTACGAATTCTACCTTTCCAATCGTGTAGCGAGGCCGCAGGTTTGCTACATAAAACGCTTCGGCTTTTTTGCCTTTAATAATTAACTCTCCCGAAGCCGTCGATCGAAAATAGCCTTCATTATTCAAATAATTACTGATAATATCGGTGTTTATACTTACCGCTCTTTTGCTTGCCAGAATGGGAGTTTCACCAAATTTCTTTCTAAACCAACTTCTCACACCTTTTTCTTTCTTGGGTTCGCCTAAAACGTAATAGAACCAAACTTTATACGGAAACCCAAAAATTGTACTATTAGGTAGTGGCCTAATAATGGTTTTTAGTTGTTCGTGAAGGGCTTTTTTTTGTTTTTTATTTAAAATCGAATCTGTATTTGTTTTTATTTTAGCACCAATATATAAACATTCACCTTGAGGGATATATTTATTTATTGAACATGAGCTAAGAAAAAGCAATACCATACCCATTCCCAAACAATGAATAATCGAAGAGGAGAAAGTATTATAATACTTTAATGAATGACTCGGAGGTGCTTTTCTCATTTTTTCTTTTCAAATAATTTCTTAAATGTTTCGTAATCGAGTGTAAGTGTAAATGCTACCCCCGTTTCTACAACAAAGCCGTCAAGAATGGCTTGATACTGGTTTTTGCGATAAGCACTAAACAAATAACGTCCATCTTTACTGAGGCTATAATTAAGCGAAATGTTATCTACGATTTCAGTAGAAGTTGCTGCAGATGCAGTATTTTCAAGTTGGAAATTACGGCCAACAGCAATTTTCAAACGATCATTCAAGAAAGCTTTACTCAAACCTACGTTTAAGTCAGTGCGTGCTTTGTTTACTGCTTCGGTACTCATCATCGAAGTTGAGTTGAGGTTGAAATCAAGTTTGATGCCTTTAATCAAATCCCCAGCCAATAAATTGAGTTGGTCGGAGAGTAATTTACTAACGCTTTGGCGTGCAATTGCTTCGGGGTTTATGCCAGAGAAAAAGTTGCTTGACTGTTCGCCCAAGAATTTATTCAATATCAATAAAGCGAAAACCTGCTTATTCATCTCAATGGGATTTTGTTCAAGGGTTTTCAGATAGCCATCTTTTTCTATTTCGTTGGCCAAGTCATTAGGACCGTCTTCGGCAACCACTACCTTAAAGTCAATCACTGGACTTGATAAATTGCCACTCATTTTTAGTTGTACTTCAAGTGGAACTTTCGTTTTACTAGTTAGCTTATCAGTCGCAACAGCCTTTGGCACTTCAGCTTCTATTTTATAAACCGCAGTAATATCCACTTGTGCTTGCATAGGGTCTCCAGTCCAGAGAAGTGTGCTGCCCTTTTTGATGATAAACTCTTTCTTTAAAAACTGAAACGATAAGTCATAGCTACCCGAGGTAAGTTCATAAAGTCCTAATATATATGTCTGTCCACTAGGCGTAATACCAGTATTGATTTGGGCATTTCCTTTAACTTTGA
This sequence comes from Emticicia agri, assembly GCA_945860265.1. Taxonomy (GTDB): domain Bacteria; phylum Bacteroidota; class Bacteroidia; order Cytophagales; family Spirosomataceae; genus Emticicia; species Emticicia agri_A. Next base: position 37,604 of record CAMAQF010000033.1, read on the forward strand.
TATTGTCACCGTTGAGTTCGTCAACCACAATTGTTAGTTTAGATTTATCATCGACCTCAACATTTAATGAAACTTCCTCCACAAAATCAAAGCTTGTTGCTATTTCACTTGAATCTATTTTTTCACTATTTTCGGCATCTGGATTTTTCAGATCAATAAAGTCAACGATACCATCAGTTTCGGCTTTGTCGATTTCTCGGTCGGGGAGTAAGACCGTAATATCACTACCTTCTTTCACTTTTACATTGCCTTCGATTGCAGGTTTTTTACCAATTCCGTGAATATTGAGATTGGCATCAACGAAGCCCTTTCCGTAGAAAAAATCATTGTCTTTACGGCTGCCATTTAGCACCATAAAGTTTTTTGTATCAATGTTAAGTTTATAATTAAAGTTTGGAATGTTTTGTAGTGAAAGGCTTCCATTGATATTCATGTTTTGCCCCAATGTATCTGCAACGACAAATTTATTGAATGAAATAACGCTGTTTTTGAAAGTCATTGACTGATTTTGAATACGATAAATTGCCCCCAACTGAGCCAAACTAAACGAAATCGTATCAAATTTAATAGTTCCATCAAGTAGTGGTTTACTTGGCTCACCTTTCAAATTGAGCAATCCACTCAAACTTCCACGAGTATTTTTTAGCTGTCCTAAACTAAATGCTTCTACGGTTTTTGCCCCAATTTTATGAATGTCAATTATAAAGTCAAGTGGTTTGTTTTGTTTTAAAAGGTACTTCCCATTAATATTTATATCATTATTATTTCCTAAAATACTTGCTAAAACATTAATTCTATCGGATGTTTCATTTGCGGCATTTACTTTCAAATTTCCCATTGGGATTTGAGTGAGAATAAAATTATTGATGGATAAATCGCCCGTAAATTCGGGTTTATTCATAAAATTGCTTAGCTTGAATAAACCATTGAGTGTACCGTCTGCCAATGTGGAATCTTGTGTAGCGAGTGTAACAAATGGTTTGATGTTGAGGCTTTCAATCTGAATATTGAGCGGTGAATTAGGTGCTGTATTCTGACTATTAATTGTTAGTCTTTGTTTGTCTTGTCGAAGCTGTAAATTATTTACGTTAATACCAGCTGAGCTACATTCGAGATACCCCGTTGAATCGGTCTCCCATGCTTGGTAGTCAATTATTGTGCCTTTTTTAGTAAGGTTTAATCTCAATTTTTTGTTAATCGAACGCAGATTTACAGCCAAACCGTAGCGATTTTCATTGAGTAAATCTTTAGCAATTAGGTTTAAGTCTAAAACATTTTTTTCGACTTCGCCGCCTATGAAAATGCGATGGAATCGATAATCACTGTATAGAACTTGGGCAACATTCCCTTCGTATTCAGCACGATTATTTGCTCCGAAAATCTTAAATCTGGCATTGTTTATACTTGAAGTATCGTATTCTATTTGCGGAATAAATATATTAGCTTGCAGCGTGGTATCTCGTTGATTATTGATTTGAGCATCGAAACTGATAGTATCCAACTTCGAAATACCCGCAACAAAACTTTTGATAATTGGATGATTATTGAGCTTTGCATTAATGCTTACATCGTAAGTAGTTGTGATAGGTTTATAGGCAATATCGGGCAAAGTAAAATATTTATTGACTTCGGTCAGTAGAATATCAGGCAGTTGAGTATAGATAAATTTTCCATCGATTTGGGCATTCAAAAATGGTGATTTAAGGTTTATATCTCGCCTATTATTGGCATTGCGAATATCCAAATCAATGTTATGAAGTGGAATTATTTTGCCATCTTTATACACAATAGCGTTGTTTATCAGGATTTTCCCAAGTGGATTTTCGGGATTTGTCGAAATCATATTCATTTCAATGTCACCTTTCAAACTTAAACTTCCAGCATAAAGTTTGAGTTTATTGAAGTCAAGTTCACCAATATTTATTTTTGCTTCAATTGCTGGATAATCTTCTTCCAAATTGACTTTTGTACTAATCACTACTTTGGCATTTTTATCATTAAGCGACGCTTTGAAATTAGCTATTTTATCTTTTATTGTGCCTGTTAGAGTTAAATTATTATATTCATATCCTTTTATAAATGCTTTTTGAGCAACACCATCAACTGTAATATTCATTGTTTTTGGATCGAACCCAGTGCCTTCGATTTTTGCATCAAGCGTGAGTTTACTTGCATTTTCGGGTTGCTTGGTGAGTTTTCCTAAGTCAAATTCCTGTAATGTAATTCTTCCGTCATAAATTTGATTTTTATCAGCGGTTATATTTTTTAAAGTACCTTTGAAAGCCGCTGCACCCAAATCAGAATCAAGCGAAGCATCAAGAATAAGATTTTGCAAACTGCCTTTTATTTTTCCTTCAAAATTCACAAATTGTGGCAAATCGATACTTTTCTGAATCAAACTATCGCCTGCCATACCTAGAATATCAGCCTTGGTCATCCTCAAAGCCCCTAGCTCCATATCAAGCACTATTTTATCTGTATTTGGCAAACCCACGATTCTTCCTTTTACTTGCAAATGCGTTTCTCCAAATCCGTCAACAGTCAATTTCGATACAACAAGATTATTTACCCGGCCGCTAATAACGCCGTCTGCCTTGATAATTTCATTAGTTTTACCTTTAAAAGTTGGGTTTTCAGCTAACGATGGCACTAAAATAAATAAATCTTTAACTGCCAATTGGCTCTTTTTTAGATTGAGTTTTATGCCAACATTACCTAAGTTTTTATTGAAATCTTCCACCGAATTATATTGCAACACCAGGCCATCTTGTAGTAAAGTATTTGGCGTTTTGATTAGTAACTTGCTCAAAATCAATGTCTTATCAGTATAAATAAAATCTGAATGGATGTTTTTTATATCCAAACCGCTGTTTTCTACGAAAGTAATATTTTGTAATAATCCTGAGATTTGCTTTGGAGTAAAGACAAATTTATTGAGTTTGAAACTCAAAGATGTGATGCCAATATGGGCGGGGTCAAAACCTTTACGTTGAGCAATGCTGTTATTGTCGTCGTAGTTGAGATTAGTGTTTTTTACTTCAATTTCGCCAATTTTTAATTTCCAAGATTTGCTTTTAATCGTTTCTTTCGGCTTGTTTTTGATTTTTTTTGCTTCCATTTTTGTCTTTTCAACAAAAACTGTGGCGTTTTTGAGTGATATTTTAGGCAAAACGATCTGTTGATTATCTAAGTAGATTTTCTCTCCTTCCGCTATCAGATTATTTACTTTACCACCACTTTTGATACCGTCTTCGCTGCTTTCAAACAGCCAACGGATGTTATTTAGATTCAGTTTTTTGAAATTGACATCCAGCGTATCTGCTGGCAATTTTGGTGATAATACCAAATTCCCTTTTTTTTCTAAAGGTTTGTATAAATTCAGAATAACCGAACCTTTATTTCCGTTAATAGAAGCGAGATGATATTGCGATTTTGTGAGGCTAAATTTATCGAATGTTGTTTCCAGAAAACCAAAATTTGCATCGGCATCGGTTCCTAAAATAGCATCTTTATAGGTGATGTGGGCGTTTTTGAGTTTAACGCCTTTCAAACCGATTTCAAATGGTTTTGATTCTGAAGTAGAAGTAGTACCGGAATCAAAGGCTTTTAGTATAAAATCGAAGTTGAAAGTAGTATCGGGTAAGTTACGATTCACTTTTAGACGGATACCATCGAGTTCGATTTGATTTATTTCAGCTCGATTTTGAAGTAAGCCCAACATGTCAATATCAATGTGGAGACTTTTCCCCAAAATGAGCGTGTCTTTATGTTGGTCTTCGATATAAACATTTTCAATAGAAAGCCAATCTGGAATATCAAATTTTACTTTTTCGACTTCAACTTTAGTATTTAGTTTTTTTCGTAAATAAGAAACTATCTCTTTTGTAAGAAAATCTTGTCCAGTAGGAGATTGCAGGTATATAAAAATTCCTCCTAAAAGTAGAGAAATTCCAACAAATAGCCAGCCTATTATGTGGAGAAGTCGTTTCATCAATACAAATTTAACCAAAAACTATGTACATTTAACGTATAAAGCCA
>CAMAQF010000034.1 GCA_945860265.1 Emticicia agri
CATTTTAACTGAAATAATAAGACATATTTCATAGCATATTAAGCTAAGTTATTATTTAATTTTACATTATATTTATTTATTCCAGAACTCTCAATAAGCCAGCCAGATCAGAAATCTGTCCTATACGGAAAAAACCTTTTATTTAATAACTCTTCAAAAAATCCAATTTTTAAGCTATTTTTGTAGCTTAATTTCAGTGAATAGTTATTAGAATCTTAGATATTGGTCGAAATTTTACATGACCATTAACAAATTCCCAGTAACGAGTTTTCTAGTAATAAATAACCAGAAACAAATAACCAGCAAAATGACTTCGCACGAAATACGTAAAGCTTTTTTAGATTTTTTCAAAAGTAAAGGACATTTAATCGTTCCATCAGCACCTCTTGTAGCTAAAAATGACCCAACTTTGATGTTTAATAACTCAGGAATGGCTCAATTCAAAGACTTTTTCTTGGGAAATGGTACACCACCATCAAAACGTATTGCAGATACACAAAAATGTCTTCGTGTGAGTGGCAAGCACAACGATTTGGAAGATGTGGGTTTTGACACCTATCACCACACCATGTTTGAAATGCTCGGAAATTGGTCTTTTGGTGATTATTTTAAAAAAGAAGCCTTAGAATGGTCGTGGGAGTTATTAACGGAAGTCTATAAACTGCCAAAAGACAGAATCTATGTGTCGGTTTTTGAAGGTAGCGAAGAAGACGGCGTACCATTCGACCAAGAAGCATTTGATATTTGGAAAAGACTAATTGGCGATGAAAACCGTATTATTCTCGGTAATAAAAAAGATAATTTTTGGGAAATGGGCGATACTGGTCCATGTGGCCCTTGCTCGGAAATACATATAGATTTGCGTGACCAAGACGAAATTGACATAATTGGTGGAAAAGAATTAGTAAATAACGACCATCCTCAAGTAGTTGAGATTTGGAACAATGTATTTATGCAGTTTGAGCGAAAAGCTGACAAATCGTTGATTTCACTTCCATCCAAACACGTTGATACTGGTATGGGATTTGAGCGTTTATGTATGGCGATTCAAGGCAAAAAATCAAATTATGACACCGACGTATTCCAAAATACTATTCAAGTAATCGAGCAAATGTCGGGTTTAAAATATGGTGAAAACGGTACGCTTTCATCAGATAGCTACATTGATGTGGCGATGCGTGTAATAGCTGATCATCTGCGTGCGGTTGCTTTTACAATTGCCGATGGGCAGCTGCCATCCAATGCGAAAGCTGGTTATGTTGTTCGTCGTATTTTGCGTCGTGCAGTGCGTTATGGTTATTCATATTTAGGTTTTAATGAGCCATTTATGAGTAAACTTGTACCAGTTTTAGCAGACCAATTTGCGGATGTTTTCCCAGAATTGAAGGCTCAACAAGATTTTGTAACTCGAGTGGTGGAAGAAGAAGAAAAATCTTTCTTACGTACCTTAGAAACAGGTATCAGAAGATTTGAAGCACTCAATCCAGAAAGTGGAATTATCAGTGGAGATGTTGTATTTGAATTATCTGACACTTTTGGTTTTCCAGTTGATTTGACTGCCCTTTTAGCAAAAGAAAAAGGTTTAAAAATCGACGAGGCAGGTTTTGAGAAAGCATTATTAGAGCAAAAAACAAGGTCAAGAAAAGATTCTGCCAAAGAGGCAACCGATTGGATTGAGCTAAACGTAGGCAACGATTTAGATGGTGCGGCATTCCAGTTTGTGGGTTATGATGAAGTTTCGGCAGAAGCACAAATCATCAAATACCGCAAAGTAAAAACAAAAACTGGGGAAGAATACCACATTGTGCTTGACTGCACGCCATTTTATGCTGAAATGGGTGGACAAGTAGGCGACACTGGATATCTTATGATTGACAACCATTTAGTGAATATAAACGATACAAAGAAAGAGAACGACCTTTTTATTCATATTTCGGCTGATAAAAATATCGACGAAATCTTGCAAAATGCCGGAACGGTGATAGCAAATATCCACGAAGAACGCCGTGAGAAAATCAGAACTAATCACACCGTTACGCACTTAATGTTAGCGGCTATGCGTAAAGTTTTGGGTATGCATATCGTACAGAAAGGTTCGTATCAAGATGATAATATTACTCGTTTTGACTTTTCGCACTTTGCTAAGGTTACTGACGAAGAATTAGGCCAAATAGAAGATATTGTCAATGAAAAAATCCGCGAAAATATTCAGTTAGAAACCAAAGTGAATATTCCGATTGCTGAAGCGATTGCGTTGGGTGCAACTGCAACTTTTGGTGAAAAATACGGCGATTTCGTAAGGGTAGTGATTTTCGACCCAAAATTTTCGGTTGAACTTTGCGGAGGAACGCACGCTTCATCGACAGGCAAAATTGGTTTATTTAAATTTATATCAGAAGGCTCGGTTGCGGCAGGTGTTCGTCGAGTTGAGGCATTGACAGGTGGAAAAGCGATTTCAGTTATTAATGAGCAATTATCAATTAATACGCAACTAAAGGAAGTTCTTAGAAACAATGATTTGATAAAAGCCGTTGAAAATCTTTTAGCTGAAAAAGCTATTTTACAGAAAAAAGTGGATGTTTTAGAGAACGAAAAACTGCAAGAATTGAAGAATGATTTGGCAAAAACAGCAGTAAATATCAACGGTATAAACGTGATTACTGCAAAAGTAAGCGTTCCATCCGCTGATGCTTTAAAGCAATTATGCTTTGATCTGAAAAATAAAGTTGAACGTTTGTATGCTGTAATTGGTGCAGAATTTGAAAAAAAACCACAAATTGCAGTAATTATTGATGAAGAAGTGATGAAAGAGAAAAATCTTCATGCAGGAAATATAGTAAAAGAACTTGCCAAAGAAATGAAAGGTGGCGGTGGTGGTCAACCTTACTTCGCAACCGCAGGTGGTAGCGATGCAAGCGGTCTGAACCGGGCGATTGAAAAAGGAAAAAGTTTTATTTGATAACTGAGGCAAATTTTGTGGTGGTTGTTTTATTTCTGATTGTATTCCTTTTAGATTTTGTTAAATACTAAGACAAAAAACAAGAGAAGCGAGATGGCTCGTCACAGCGACGGTTCGCCGAAACAATAAAACACTCGCTATCAACAAGATATATTTTTTGAATTGGTTTTTTAATATTGTCTTTTTATTTTATGTAAATATGATTCTAATTATGAAAAAAATTAAAATTTCAACAATTATTTTTTTCTCTTTTTTTACACATTTTACTTTTTCTCAAACCATAGAAGTATATAAATTTGAGCGTTTTCCTGCAAAAGTTTTAAATGTCAAAAAAGCTGAATTAAACTACTCAAGTCACAAACTAGGAAAAGAATATAGAACAGAATTTGCTAAACAATATAAAATTGGAAAAGTTGATTTCGGTGGGCATTTTATAATAATAAGCTGGGGTGCGGGTTCTGGACTAACTTTAGGAGCAATGGTTGATGTTAATGATGGAAAAATTTATGAAATACCGCTTAATGAAGAAAATTCATATCGGGGTACCTATCACGATAATAATAATAATATTTTTTATAAACAAAGCAGTAATTTATTTATTTGCTATTCCTCAAAGACAAATGAGATATATGAAAATAATGTTGACTTAAAATATTATTTTTATCAGTTTGATGACATTACAAAAAAATTCTCGCTTTTAAAAACTAAGGATAAAACAGTAAAAAGGATTGACTAAATCTTTTGCAAAAAGCGGTAACATCAACAAAACTACTCCCAAAAATACAAATTTAAAATATCGACTTTCATAAAGACCTTCTGACAAAAGGTCTTTTTTTGTACAATAAATGTCTTCACAAAAGTCCATAAATTTTACATTCCTTAGGAGTCTTAAAAAAGATACCCTGATAGCATTGGACAATCAAAATTAGACATCTTAAAAATGGGTTAAAAATACGAGTTCAATTAATTCATACAAATCATAAAACCCTGCTGAAGATTGAAGATATAACAATTAATCACTTTTTAAATTCAATCTTTTATTTACAATATTTATAGTCACGTTTGTCTTGCCATTTATTTATATATTTATGCATAAACCTATTTTAGGACAATACATATTGAAAAGCGATAATTTGTAAAAATGCCAAAATCATATTTTTACTAAATTTTGAAATAGCAGTCAAAAAAAAGCTGCTATTTTTGTTAACATAAAATAAACTATTGGGCAATTCGTTTATTTTAAGCATTGGATACTAGTTTATAAACCATTAACCACTATTTAAATTTGCATGAAATTCAAGGCCGTCATCTTCGACTTCGGAAACGTCATTATTAATATTGAGTTTCAGAGAATTTATGAGACATTCGCCAAACTCACATCAAAACCTATTGCTTACATCGAAAAAAGAATCACCGAAGAGCAAATCTTTAGGCGATACGAAAGCGGACAGTTTACAGATGAAGAATTTAGAGAAATAATTCGCCAAACGCTCAGTTTCCCACTTTCTGATAAAGAAGTTGACACCGCATGGAATGCTATTTTGCTTGATATTCCTACCGAAAGAATTGATTTGATAAAAAATATTCGCAAAAAATATTCTGTATATTTATTGAGCAACACCAATAATATACATATCACGGCATCTAATAATTATCTAAACGAAGCTCACGGAATAAAAAACTTAAATGTTTTATTTGATAAACTCTATCTTTCCTACGAAATGAAAATGTGGAAACCTGATACCGAAATCTATTACGAAATTTTACGTTCCATTAATTTAGAACCCAACCAAGTCATATTTTTTGACGATAACCTCCAAAATATCGAATCAGCTAAGGCAATTGGAATGCAAACAATTTTAGTTGAGCCAACTACTTCTATAGTAGAATATTGTAAAAACATATTTTAAGTTGTTACTTTGTAGCATACAATTATCCTTCCCGATGAATCAGCGACGTACGCACCTATTACAAATATTTTTATTTATCATTACTTTTATATCTGCAACACTAACAGGTGCCGAATTGATTTATGGAAGAGTATTCTTTTTTGGAGAAAACACACTTGGTTGGCAAGAGTTTTTTGAAGGCTTCAAATATTCAGTACCCTTTTTAGGTGTTCTCACAATTCACGAGTTTGGTCATTATTTTACAGCAAAAAAACACAAAACTGATGTAACCTTGCCCTACTATCTCCCATTGTGGTTGGGTGGTTTAAATTCTACTTTTGGAACGCTCGGTGCATTTATTCGTATAAAAGAACGAATCAACTCACGAGTAAAATATTTTGACATTGGTATTTCAGGCCCATTGGCAGGTTTTGTAGCGGCTTTGTTTGTACTCTGGTATGGTTTCACACACCTACCACCACTCGATTATGTTTTTGAACTTTTCCCTGTTTTCAAGCAATACGGTAACGACTACGGCAAATTTCTCGAAACAAGCCCAGATTACATGTCATTAAAACTTGGTGATAGCTTGCTTTTCAATTTCTTTGAGCAAAATGTTTCTACAGGAGAACTTCCTCATCCCTATCTTTACACTAATTATCCCATTATTTTTGCAGGATATTTGTCTTTGTTTTTTACAGCACTAAACCTCTTACCAATTGGTCAGCTCGATGGCGGACATATTCTTTACGGCCTCATCGGCGACCGAGCATTTAATATTGTTTCTCCCATCCTGTTTTCTTTTTTTGTTTTTTATGCAGGCATAGGCTATTTCAATGCATACGAATTTACCACCCAAGACACCCAAATGTTCTTTATTTTAATCGGTAAGTTTGCAGCATTCATCTTGTTTAATTATTTTTGTTTTTCGAAAATCACTGATAGTCTAATGACCAACCTGATTATAACTTTGTCAGTTGTTTCATTTCAATTACTAATTTCATATTTTTTCCCAACCATTGAAGGTTATTCAGGTTTTCTAGCTTTTGGCTTAATGATTGGCCGTTTCTTAGGCGTTTATCACCCATCAACCTCAGATATGAAACCTCTCACACTTGAACGAAAAATACTTGGTTGGATAGCTCTCATTATTTTTGTAATTTGCTTTAGTCCAAAACCCTTTACTATCATTCAAAATTTACCATAATTAATTAATGATGAATTATTCGAATAATAAATGACGAATAATTCGCGAAATTAATGTTTAATACAATATAAAATTTGTAAAACATAATTCATAAATCATCATACTAAAATCATAAATCGTAATTTATAGTTTGTAAAATATAAATCTTATTTGCTCTTGCGACCTTATATTAATTTTTAATTCTTAAATCGTATTCGCTCTTGCTACCCCATAGTAATTCATAAATCTAAATCGCTGGGGCGACCCCGTCATTATTCATAAACCATAAACCTTAAAAATGTATTCGCCCTGGCGACCTTGTATTAATTACTAATTAGTAATCACTTGGGTGACCCAGTCGTAATTCGTAATTTCTATTACTATGCTAAACTGGATATTAAAAATATGCTTTCGCTTATTAGGCTGGAAAGTTTTGAATACACCTTATCAATTAAAAAAAGGTCTTTTTGTAGTTGCTCCTCATGCCCGAACATCAGATTTTTTTATTGGTCTTTCCACTAATCCAACCATTAATTTACAAATAAAATATTTAGGTAAAGCCGAGCTTTTTAAACCACCATTCGGTTGGATTTTTCGTGGTTTAGGTGGTATACCTGTTGATCGAAATAAAAGCACCAATTTTGTCCAGCAAGTAGCCGAAACATTCCATAAACATGAAAACCTCCTGGTTGCCATCGCTCCCGAAGGCACTCGCAAGAATGTAAGAAAGCTCCGTACAGGATTTTATTACATGGCACACCAAGCAAAAGTACCAATTGTTATGTCAGGCTTTGATTACCCTCGAAAATCAGTTATTTTTGCAGAACCATTTTTAACAACAGGAGATTTTGAGGCTGATATGAAAAAATACTTTATCCCATTTTTTGAAACTATAGGTGGAGCTGATAAAGATTGGCTAAAAAATTACAAAGTAGGGAAATTTGATGAATAGAAAAAAGGGATGACTACATGTCTGACCCACAGACCAAAGAAACTTGATATAAAACTCATGGAAAAACAAACTAAAGCCATACGCATACAAACCAAACGCTCACAATATAGAGAACACTCAACACCATTGTTTCTAACAAGTAGTTTTTGTTTTGAAGATGCTGAACAAGGAAAAGCTCTTTTCGACGAAACCCTCGAAGGGAATATTTACACCCGTTTCTCGAATCCATCCGTACAAGAGTTCGTTGACAAAGTTTGTATGCTCGAAAATTGCGAAGAAGGAATTGCTACTGCAACTGGAATGGCGGCAGTTTTTGCTGGATTTGCGGCACACCTAAAATCGGGCGACCACATAGTAGCTTCGCGTGCATTATTCGGTTCGGCTCACCAAATTTTGACTCAAATTTTGGCAAAATGGGAAATTACGTATACGTATTTGGACGCAACTGCTCCTGAAAGTGAATGGGAAGCAGCCATTTTGCCTAATACCAAGATGGTTTATCTAGAAACCCCATCAAATCCTGGTCTTGAATTAGTCGATATGGCTATGGTTGGACGCTTGGCCAAAAAACATAGTTTAATTTATTATGTTGATAACTGTTTCGCTACCCCAATTATTCATACACCAACCGATTTTGGTGCAAATTTAATTGTACACTCAGCTACCAAATTTATGGATGGTCAAGGTCGAGTATTGGGCGGAATCATTACAGGCACAAAAGATCTCATTGCTCCGATTCGTTTTTTCTGTCGCCATACGGGACCATCAATGTCGCCATTTAATGCTTGGGTTTTATCAAAAAGTTTGGAAACCCTCGAAATAAGAATGCAACGCCACTGCGAAAATGCTTTAAAATTGGCAAAAGCATTGGAAAAGATGGACGGAATTATCAATGTAAAATATCCTCATTTGCCTACCCACCCGCAATATGCTTTGGCAAAAAAACAAATGGCTGCCGGCGGAGCAATGGTTACTTTTGAATTGGAAGGCGGTTTTAAACGAGTGAAAAAATTTACGCAATTGGTGAAAATTGCTTCAAATTCATCAAATTTGGGTGATTCTCGCACTATTATTACTAATCCGAATACGACAACCCATTCAAAATTACCAAAAGAAGACAAAGCAAAATTAGGAATTACCGAAGACTTGATTCGTTGTTCGGTTGGTTTGGAAGATGTACGTGATTTGATTGCTGATTTTAAACAAGCTGCTAAAAAGTCTTTAAGCAAATAATCAGAGATAATGATCAAAAATATTGAGCAAAAATATATGGAGGTGATAATGAAGGAAGAAAACGCATTGGCGTTTGCTCGCTTCAATAAACTCCTCAATAATTTATTTTCTGAAAAATCAGAGGCTCTTGAAGAAATCTTGGCATTAAAATGGCAAGTCAAAATATTGGAAAAAAGTGTCTCCGAATATAGAAAAGACATAGCAATTCTAAATGATAGACTAAAAAAACAAGAATTTCTTGGAAAAAGTAAAGAAATTCAAAAAGAAAGTGTTAAAATTGTAGGGAATAAAGTTAAAAAGTCAGCAGACAACTTAGAAATAAAGAAAACAATCACTGAATTGATACAAGAGATTGATGCGTGTATTGCTTTTTTAAACGAAGAATAATCAAATGTGGTCGTAAAATAGATATCAAAAATGATTTAATCATAAATATTTTAGACCTAAAATCTAATATTTATATTAATAAAAAATCATTTTTTTGAGATTGACAATTATAAGATTGGTTACAAAATGGCAGAAGCTGAAAAAATAGAAATTGGGTTGAAAGTATCGAATCGTGTTATCACACTCAAGGTTCATCCAGAAATGGAGCCATATTTTAGAAAAGCAGCCATTGTAATCAACAGACGACTTGATACGTTTAGTAAAAGCCATAGTGGCGGAGAAATGGATTCTATGGATTTTTATTTGACTGTGGCCATCGAGGGCATGGTCGAATCTCAAAAAAACCAAGATAAATATAAACTTTTGCAACAATCGCTCAATCAAAGGCTTGATGATATTGACCAACGCCTTACTCTTGGTTTAAAGTAAATTAAAATAAAGAAACTTCAGTCGAATACTCATCAACTGATACAATATTTATTTATTTTTTGCTTTTTCTTAAATTTCTTCTTTATTAACATGTCAGCTAGACCGAAAGCTATACAAGCTTAAATGTATAATCAGTTCATTTATTTTGTAACATCTTACAAGTTTATAGTGTCTTTTTTAGATATCTATATTATTTAAGTATGTCAAACTAAGATTTTTGGACTTTTTATTCCCTAATTATTTATAAATTTTTAACAAAATTATCAAATGTCAAATATTTTAATGATGCTCCTCACCGGCTTAGTTGCTTTAGCAATTGGGTTCTTTGTGGGTCGAGCATTACTCAAAAAAACATTTCAAGGCAAAGATGCTGATGCAGAAATAAGAGCTAACGAAGTATTGAAAAATGCCCAACAATCAGCCGAAAATATCAAAAAAGATAAAATGCTAGAAGCAAAAGAACATTTTTTGAAATTAAAAACCGATTTTGAGGATGATTCAAACAAACGAAAAAACATTATTTTGCAAAATGAGCAACGTGTAAAACAAATGGAGCAAACGGCTTTACAATCAAAGCAACAAGCAGCTCAATTAGAACAACAAAATATCCGACGAGAAAAAGAACTCGAAACGCATCAAATTAAACTTAATGAACAAACAGAAGCTGCCAAAAAGCAGATGAGTTTGGCAGCTAAACGTCAGGAAGAAGCCGAATTTATGTTGGCACAACAGGTTGAGGTTTTAGAAAAAATTGCTAATCTTACAGCCGAACAAGCCAAACAACAATTGATTGATACCATCAAAGGTGAAGCCGAAACTCGTGCATCAAGCTTTATTAAGCATGCAATCGAAGAAGCGAAATTGACCGCTACAAAAGAATCGAAGAAAATTATTATCGAAACGATTCAACGCACAGCCGCCGAACAAGCTATCGAAAACTGCGTTTCTGTATTCAATATAGAAGGCGATGAAATTAAAGGTAAAGTGATTGGTCGGGAGGGACGTAATATACGTGCATTAGAAGCAGCAACAGGTGTTGAAGTAATTGTTGATGATACTCCTGAAGCAATCGTAATATCAAGTTTCGACCCGATTCGCCGTGAAATTGCTCGTTTATCTTTACACCGTTTGGTACAAGACGGTCGTATACACCCAGCTCGAATCGAAGAAGTCGTGGCCAAAACCAAAAAAGATATTGAAAACGAAATCAACGAAATTGGTGAGCGTACAGTTATTGACTTAGGGGTACACGGTTTGCACCCAGAACTCATTAGAATGATTGGTAGAATGCGTTTCCGTTCATCCTATGGACAGAACCTACTCCAACACTCTCGTGAGGTAGCGAAAATGTGTGCTACAATGGCATCAGAGTTAGGTTTAAATGCAAAATTAGCCAAACGTGCAGGATTACTCCATGACATAGGCAAAGTATGGCACGAAGAGCAAGAATTGCCTCACGCCCTATTGGGTATGGAATTGGTAAAGAAATACAAGGAACATCCAGAAGTTATCAATGCCATTGGAGCTCACCACGACGAAATTGAAATGACGTCAATGATTTCGCCAATTATTCAAATCTGTGACTCTATTTCTGGTTCTCGCCCAGGAGCAAGACGTGAAATGATGGAATCTTACGTGCAGCGTCTCCGTGATTTGGAAGCTTTGGCACTTAGTTATAATGGTGTTGAAAAATGTTATGCCATTCAAGCAGGTCGTGAATTGCGAGTAATTGTTGATTCAGAAAATGTAACCGATGAAATTGCTAGTAAGCTCTCGTTCGATATTTCGCAGAAAATTGAGAAAGAAATGCAATATCCTGGCCAAATCAAAGTAACGGTTATCCGTGAAATGAGAAGCGTAGCTTATGCAAAATAAGATAAATTGATTAGTTTAATAAAAGGCGTTGCATTAATGTATCGCCTTTTATTATGAAATGAAAATGTTGTTAAGATTAAATTTTGGGTTAATTATACTTAAAAAAAACGTATAAAGTGAAAGATTTTTATGATTAAACTAAAGTCTGGCTACAAATTTATTAAATGTTTTTTAATCACAACAATTTAATTCAAAAACATTAAAAACTTCCTAAAAGACTATTTTCAAAAACATTCAAGGTATTCAGATTGAAAATTTAGAATTGATTTATGAAGAAAAGATTATAAATAGTAATCTTGTTAGAGAGTATGAAAAAATTAAGATAAATCTCAAAAATTGATTTTTCAATATCTTTGGAAGAAACCCTTTAAACGGATGCATATCCTACTTTAGTATTTATTTAATCAAATAAAAAATGCCTCTCAAAATTGAAAGGCATTTTTTATTTGATTAATAGCTAAATTATAGCTTACGTTTTACTTCTTTCACTTCATAACTTTCAAGTGTATCACCAACTTCGATGTCGTTGAAACCTTTTAAGCTCATACCGCATTCAAAGCCATATTTAACTTCGTTTACATCATCTTTGAAACGTTTCAATTGCTGTATTTCACCTTCATGAACTACAATTCCTTCACGAATCAATCGAACTTTATTGTTACGTTTAAAATTACCATCAGTTACATAACAACCAGCGATTGTACCAACTTTTGAAATCTTGAATACTTCACGAACTTCGATTGTGCCAACAACAGATTCTTCAACTTTAGGAGCTAACAAACCTTCCATCGCATCGCGAATCTCATTGATGGCATCGTAAATGATTGAATATAATCTAATTTCTATTTCTTCATTATCGGCAATTTTACGAGCATTTGTTGATGGTCTAACTTGGAAACCAATTACAATAGCATCAGCAGTTGAAGCTAACAATACATCGGATTCTGAAATTTGTCCAACTCCTTTATGAATAATCGCGACTTGAACCTCTTCAGTAGAAAGTTTCAATAATGAGTCAGAAAGGGCTTCTACTGAACCATCAACATCACCTTTTACAATAACATTCAATTGATGGAATACTCCAATCGCTTTTCTACGTCCAATCTCTTCGAGCGTAATATGTTTTTTGGCACGAATACTTTGCTCACGATTGATTTGCTCACGTTTGTTGGCAATGTCACGAGCTTCACGCTCCGAATCCATTACGTTAAACCTGTCACCCGCTTGCGGAGCTCCTGGCAAACCAAGCACTTGTACAGGGGTTGATGGGCCAGCGGTTTTAATTCTCTTACCAGTTGCATCTACCATCGCTTTTACACGACCAAAGTACTGCCCAGCCAAGATAACGTCACCTACATTCAATGTGCCATTTTGCACAAGAACAGATGTTACATATCCACGACCTTTATCAAGTGATGCTTCAACAACCGAACCAACCGAAGTACGATTTGGATTAGCTTTCAAGTCGAGCAATTCAGCTTCAAGTAATACTTTATCAAGTAATTCGTTGATTCCCGTTCCTTTCTTTGCCGAAATTTCTTGCTCTTGGTATTTACCACCCCAACTTTCAACTAAAATATTTTCTTTCGATAAATCCTCACGAATTTTCTCTGGATTTGCACCTGCTTTATCAATTTTATTAATCGCAAATACGATTGGCACACCCGCATTTTTAGCGTGGTTGATGGCTTCTCGTGTTTGAGGCATAACACTATCATCGGCAGCAACCACAACGATTACAATATCGGTTACTTTTGCTCCCCTTGCACGCATCGCCGTAAAGGCTTCGTGCCCTGGAGTATCAAGGAATGCAATTTTCTTACCTTTGTTAGGACCTTCACTGATTTCTACATCATAAGCACCAATGTGCTGGGTAATTCCCCCTGCTTCACCTGATGCTACTTTCGTGCGGCGGATGTAGTCAAGCAATGAAGTTTTACCGTGGTCAACGTGACCCATAATTGTAACAATAGGAGCTCTTGGCAAAAGGTCTTCAGCAGCATCTTCTTTTTCAATAGTTTCAACCTTAATTTCTTCTTCAGCCGTAATAAACTGTACGTCAAAGTCAAAATCAAGGGCAAGCATTTGAATTGCTTCAGCATCGAGACGTTGGTTGATTGAAACAAACATACCCATTTTCATGGCAGTTGAGATTACTTCTGTTACCGAAACATCCATTAAAGACGCTAACTCGGCTGCTGAAATAAACTCTGTTACCTTTAAAATGCTGCTCTCTTCTTGCTCTTGCAATACTCGCTGCTCTTCTTGGTCAGCACGAGTTCTACGCTTGTCTTTTCTATATTTCGCTCCAAAATCAGGCCCTTTGGTTTGCATTCGAGCCATCGTTTGCTTGATTTGCTCTTTTACTTGAACCTGAGAAACCTCTTCCTTACGTTCTTTCTTTTTCTTCTGATTTGGGTCTGGTTTTTTAGCACCGCCACCACCAGTTGTGGTGGTTGCTCCACCTGTTGTAGTGGTTGCAGGTTTTGGTCTTGGTGAATTTGTATTCGGTGTTGCATCTGCACCTGTTACCTTTTCTCCACGTTTCACACGTTTGCGTTTACGCTTGCGTTTATCTCTATCCTCTGCAACAGTTGTTTTTTTATCAACTGGCAATTCGATTCTACCCAATACTTTTAAACCTTGAAGTTTTTCACCTCTTGCCTGAATCAATTCTGGCTCGATTAACTCTTCAATCTCTACTACTGGAACTACAGCTTTTATAGCAGTTGGTGTCACAGTAGGCTTAGCTAAATTGCCTGCCTTGTGGGGTGGGCGTTGGTCAGCTTTATATGGTTGACGTGGATCCATACGCTCGGTAGGCTGTCTTTGCTGACCTCCTTGCTGACGATATGAATTCTCTTGACGGCCTTGTTGCTGTGGTTTTGTTTCCTGCTTTTGTTGTACTGGTTTTTCGACTTTTTGCTTTGGAGCTTCTACGACTGGCGGGATAACAACCATTGGAGTAACTGCTATCTCTACTTTTGGTGATTCTGACTGCTCAACTATTTTTGGTGCTTCTACAATTACAGGTTTAGACTCAATAACTGCTTCGGCTTTTTGTTCAACTTTAACTTCAATTGACTTTTCGACCGCCTTTGGTTTGTCTTCTGGCTCAGCAACAGATTCTTTAATAACAGCAACAGGTTCTTTAATAATCTGTACTACTTCTAATGGGGTAGAATCAGGAACCGGTGGAGTAGTTGGCTTTTTATCTAAATCAAAATTACCCAAGATTGTTAAACCTTGACTTTTTATTTCGGCACGAATCACTTCGGGCTCAGCAGTTGGTGTTGGTTCTACATCTTTCTTTTCTTCAGCCTTTGATTGTTGACGGAAATACAGAATTTCAGAATTACCAGCCGAATTAGTATTAACTTCTTCAACTGGTTTTGGTGAGCCACCATCTTCAAGCAGAGAATTATTATTATATTCTTTTGAAAGAATATTCAATAACTCGAAGTTGAGTTTGGCATTTGGATTATTTTCAATACGATGTCCTTTCACAGCAAGTTTTTCAACGATAGTTACAATTCCAACGTTGAGTTTCTTTGCCGCAAGGCTAAGTCGCATTTCTTTGTGTTCTGTCATAAAATGATTTAAAAATCTGTTTTGTTATCCTTCGCAGGATTAATTACTCTTATTTCTAAAGAAAAAATTTTGGAGAATTTTACTGTCTGTGTTTTAATTTTCAACGGTACAAATGTAAACTATATATTCTTAGCTATCAAGAATATATAGTTTATACTTATTTTTTTCATTTTGAATAAATTAACAGTTTTCGATTTATTCAAATTCTCGTCTCAAAATTCCTAAAATTTCATCGATTGTTTCTTCTTCTAATTCAGTACGTCGTGCAATATCTTCTTTTGAAATCGCCAATACTGATTTTGCTGTATCGAGACCAATCTTACGGAATTCGTCGAGCACCCAATCTTCGATTTCATCAGAGAATTCTGATAAATCAACGTCCTCTTCATCTTCTTCGCCTTCGACGTCACGGAAAACATCAAGTTCCATTGAAACGAGTTTGCCAGCTAACTTAATATTCATACCCCCCTTACCAATGGCCAATGAGACCTGATCTGGTTTTAGATAAACAGCCACACGCTTACGTTCGTTATCAACCTGAACATTGCTAATTTTGGCAGGACTTAATGCTCTCGAAATCAATAAATTAAGATTATCAGTCCATTGAATAACGTCAATATTCTCGTTTTCTAATTCTCTAACAATCGTATGAATTCTTGAGCCTTTCATACCTACACAAGCTCCAACAGGGTCGATGCGGTCATCATAAGATTCTACCGCAACTTTGGCTCTTTCGCCAGGTTCACGTACAATTTTACGTACCGAAATCAAGCCATCTAAGATTTCAGGAATTTCCTGCTCAAATAAACGCTCAAGGAACACTGGAGAAGTACGAGAAAGTGTAATTCGAGGAGTTCCGTTGTTCATTTCAACTTTGTGTACGACAGCTCTGATACTTGATCCTTTTCTTGGTCTGTCCTTTGGTATTTGTTCAGATTTTGGAAGCACTAATTCGTTGCTTTCACCATCTAAACATACTAATTCTTTCCCGAGAATCTGATAAACTTCAACAATGATAAGTTCGCCTACCAAGTCTTTATATTTAATGTAGAGCATTTCTTTTTCCAAATCCTTGATTTTTTGAATCAAAGTTTGGCGGGCAGTTTGCACCACACGACGCCCAAAATCATCGAGCTTAACCTCATCGGCAACTTCCTCGCCGATTTCAAAATCAGGCTGAATCTTTTGTGCTTCTGAGAGCATGATTTTATCAGTGTCCCAAATATCCTCCGAATTGTCGTCAACGATTTCACGTGTACGCCACATTTCTAAGTCACCGCTGTCAGCGTTGATGATAACGTCAAAATTATGGTCTGAACCAAATTTCTTTCGAATCATTGTTCTGAAAACATCCTCCAAAACCTTAATCATTGTTGGTCGGTCGATGTTTTTCTCACGAGCAAATTCCGAGAACGATGCTATTAATTCTCCACTATGCATAGCTTAGTTTTCAATTAAGAATCAAGAATTTAAAATGATTTTCAAAATCAAATTAAACATCCTAATTTTTGTTCAAAATATTTTTTTAACTATTTTTATTTGAAAGATACAATTACTTCTGATTGTTTTATATTTAGAAACTTAATAGAAACCGGAACAATTTCTTCATTCTTTTTCCGCTTCTTGTCTTCAATGATTGTTATTTGTTCAGGATCAACGCTTTCTAAACTTCCTTTAATTTCTGAATCATCTTTTTGGATAACTTTTAGGCTACGTCCAATATTTTTTCGGTACATTCTTTCTGATTTCAAAGGAAAATCTATACCTGGCGATGATACTTCAAGTGTATATTTTTCGGGCATCATTTCGTCAATATCTGTACCAAGATGACGGCTGATGGCTGTACATTCATCGATTTTAATACCTTCATCGGAGTCGAGTAGAATCGTAACTTTGCTATGTACTTTTGATAATGCTACTTTGATATCCACTACAAAAAATTTATCGTTTTCGAGTAAAGGATATAAAAGTCGTTCGATTTTCTGTTTTACCTCTGTATTGGTATTCATACAATAAATAATGGTTAACTGCAGGGACAACCATGCGATTACTGGTAAAATGGTTATCTAATTCACTTTTAATCAATAATTATTATTAAAAATTTGACTAAAACTGCCTGATTAATCTACAAATCTTTGAATATGAAACAAATTTACAAGAAAAAAAGGAGGGCTTCGCACCTCCTTTTTTAAAATTATAACACAAATATAGATATTTTTTGAATATTTTGCAAATTTTAGGTGAGAATTATGACAGGAATAGAGGAACAATTATTCAAAACCGCAAAGATTTTCCTTATGTAACTCATAAGAAATGACAGCTTGAACATAAAAGGTGATGCCAGCAGTGAATTTTGCAATTATTAAACCTAGAGGGATATCATTGACCCAAATCGGAATATTATACATGAGTGTTGGGCGAACTAATAAGCAATCGAAAAACTCAACGATACCTAATTCTATAAACAAAGCACGGATATTGAGTCCGAAAGTTTTAAGTGAATATGATTTATTTTTAAGTGCTAAGTCTCGTTTTATAGTAAAAAATCGGCAAAAAGAATGGTTCCGAAATAGCCAATATTGCCGACCCAAGTTCCGCCCAAAGCGGTATTTAGATTGTTTTTTGTGAGTCTATAAGTCAAAACTGAAGAAACAAACATAACAATAATCGAAAATATTTCGGCAGGAATGTATCGTTTTATCCATTCTTTTACTTTATTTTTCAAAAATATTTTGTATTTGATACCAACAAATCTTGGCACTAAAATGATTTATATTTAGCAAAATTGCAATTAATCGTCTTTTTTGTTAAATTAAGTTTCAAAAAGTCAAGTTTAGGTAGTAATTTTAGGCAAAGATGTCTTCCCAAAATAACAAATGATGTTGATAAAAGAAATTCTCAAACGTTTTTTACTCTTCCTGAATATATTGCTTGCAGTTTATACCCTTTTGGTGTATCAGTTGGGCTATTCGGTCAGTGTAAAACATTGGTTGGCGGGTTTCTTGATGTTGACGATGCCTTTTGTTTTGGTCACCAATATGATATTTGTTCTGATTTGGGCGATACGTTTTTCTCCGAGTGCATTTTTATCTGCTCTTCTGCTGATTGTAGGTTATCCATTTATTTTACGAACAATCGTATGGCATAATATTGATAACAATGACACCCGTAAAGGCTTTAGCGTGATGAGTTATAATATGATGTGGTGCGATGCCGTTACGTATGTACATGAGAATGATACAACAAATGCTATCAATTTGATAAAAAAAGCTGTTGATATTGACGCTGATATTAAATGCGTACAAGAATTATATAATTGGGATGGTTTTCCTCAGTTTAGAACTATCAAGAAATTTAGGGGGACTCACAAATATTATACCTATGTACATTCAACCCCTGGCAATGACCGTGGACAAGGCGAAATAGGACTTGCTATTTTCTCTAAATTTCCAATCATCAGAAAGCAAGAAAAGTATTGGTCAATTAATCATAATGGTTTGCTTTCGGCCGATATTGTTTTAAAAAAGGATACAATTCGAGTAATAAACGTACAATTACGATCAATGGGCGTGCGTGTACAGAAAGTAATTGAAGCAAAAGAAGATAAAGAATTAGCAAAAAAAGAAGCAAAAACAATATATCACCAACTCAAGGGTGGTTTTGAAGATAGAGCAATTCAGGTTAAGGAATTAGAAAAATGGATTGAAGAAAGCCCTTATCCAGTTATGGTATGCGGAGATTTGAATGAATTGCCTTATGGATTTGCCTACGGTAAAATAAGACAATATTTAAGAAATAGTTTTGAAGATGCTGGTCGTGGATTTGGGTTTACGTATCATCGTCAACCAGGTTTCTTGAGAATTGATAATTTATTTTATGATGAAAAGAAACTCGAAGTTAAACGTTTTAAAACATTTTCAGAAACACCTTACTCTGACCACTTCCCAATTTGGGGAGAATATTTATTTAAGTAATTTTTGATGCGGGGACGCCTTCGCGATTGATTTTTAATATTTAAAGTTCAAAAAACGATTTGCCAACAACAATTTTCGTCATTTCTAACTTGCCAATAACGAGTTTTCCACAAACTAATTCCCCAAAAAATACATGGAAAAAATTTATCAGGTTGCATTATCAAATGTTGAGGGAGTTGGAAGTGTATTTTTTCGACAACTGATAAGCTATTGTGGTTCAGCCGAGAATGTTTTCAAGGCAAAAACTGATAAATTACTTAAAATTCCTGGTGTTGGTCGAGTTGTTATTGAAGGATTAAAGAAAAAAGAATTAATTTCTGATGCTGAAAAAACTTTTATTGATGCCGAAAAGAATGGAGTTCAACTTTTCTTTTCTACCGACAAAAATTACCCTTCACGCCTAAAACCGCTTTATGATTCACCTGCTGTTTTATTTTATAGAGGAAGTGCCAATTTAGACCATTTTCGCTCTATATGCATTGTTGGTACTCGCCAAGCTACTGATTATGGCAAAAAAGTAACTGAAAGTATAATCGAGCAATCAAAGAATTATAACCCTCTAATTGTGAGTGGTTTAGCTTACGGAATTGATATTACTGCTCATAAAGCAGCTATTAATTTTGGGCTTCCAACGATTGCAGTCATGGCGAGTGGAATTGATGTGATTTATCCTTCTCAGCATGAAAAATATATTGAACAAATTATGGCCAATGGTGGAATCGTTTCAGAGCATCCGTTTGGAAAACAGCCGGTCAGAAATATGTTTTTATCTCGAAATAGAATCATTGCTGGGTTGAGTGATGCGACAATTGTGATTGAGTCCGCTGCAAAAGGTGGTTCTTTAGTAACAGCTGAATATGCAAACAACTATCATCGTCAAGTATTTGCAGTTCCAGGGACCCTAATAAACAGAGCTTCTGAGGGATGCAATAAACTAATCCAACAAAATAAAGCTAACATTTACACTCAAATCAAAGACCTTGTTGAAACACTTAATTGGGATTTAGAGGAAAACCCAGATAATATTAAATTCAAGAAAAACGACGTAGATTTAAGTATGTTTACCGATGAAGAAGCACAAGTAATTTCTCATCTACGCACTAACGGAGAAATTCAAATTGATGAACTTAGTTGGCAAACCCAAGTTCCAATCAACCGATTGGCTTCGCTCCTACTCAATCTCGAATTTCAAGGAATCATCAAAGCAATGCCTGGAAAAAAATTTGGCTTAAAGTAATATTATTTCTCTTTTAATCAAACGTTTTAGTAGCCAATTGTGTTATTATGACTGTAATCATAGTTTATAATCAGCCAATTAGCCAATAAAGTGAAATCTCGACCAAAATTAGTTTTTATATTTTTTTCTTTAAGTATCATTTTTGCTTCGTGTTTTAACCGATGGATTTTAACCGAAAAAGAATTAAAGAATCATTATGCAGACAGAGTTTCCAAACCATTATTTCACTTTATAGAAAACGATTCAACGAAACTTTATTATGCAACTTTTGGCTTCGATACTGCCCAACCAGTTTTATTTGTGCATGGAGCCCCGGGCTCGTGGGACAGCTACCTAAATTTATTAGATGATACTTTACTTCAACATAATTTTCATCTTATTTCTGTTGACCGCCCAGGTTATGGCAAATCTCAAAAGCGACCTAAAAAGAAAGTTTATAGTTTAGAGGAACAAGCAAAAAGCATAATTCTCGCCTTAAAAAGCAATCATTCCAATAAAAAAGCGATTATAATAGGGCGTTCTTATGGAGCTCCAGTTGCTGCAAAATTGGCAGTAATGTATCCTGATAAAATCGAAAAAATTGTTTTACTATCACCTGCTATCGACCCCGACACAGAAAAGTTTTGGTGGTTTTCAAATTTAGGAAAATTATTCTTAGTTCGTTGGTTTTTGCCTGAAAGAATGAATACCGCAACGGATGAAAAATACGCACACATAAAAGAGTTGAAAATACTTAAAAATGATTGGAAAAAAATTCAATCAGATGTAACGGTAATGGCTGGAGGAAAGGACTGGATTGTGGATACAACAAATTTTTCGTTTGCAAAAAAGATGCTTATCGGAAAAAATGCTAAATTTATATTTATTCCAGAATCAGGTCATTTAATTTCAAGTTCGAGACCCGATTTAGTAAAAAAAGAAATATTTAACTAATCGATAGTTCACAGACGACTGTCAACAGCACTTTATTATAATTTCTTTTGACTTTCGGCAATAGCCTTTTGACTTAAAATCTAACCATTAACCAATATTTTTAAACATTATGAAGCAACTCTTTTTATTATGCTCTCTCGTTAATGTGAGTATTTTTGCCCAATCTCCCAAAGACAAAATGCTCGAAAACATTGGCAAAAAAGAAATGTATTATGGCGGAATTGCCAAACAAATCTGGAATTATGCCGAAGTAGGTTATCAAGAAACTAAAAGCTCGGCACTATTACAGGAAACTCTTGTTAAAGAAGGTTTTAAAATCGAAAAAGGTGTAGCAGGAATTCCAACGGCATTCACTGCAACTTTTGGAGAAGGAAAACCAGTTGTCGGAATTTTAGGCGAGTTTGATGCCCTACCGGGTTTGTCACAAGATTCAACTGCAGACCAAAAATCAACCGGTGGAATTGCTGGTCACGCCTGCGGACACCATTTATTTGGCACAGCATCAGCCGCTGCAGCCATCTCAGTTAAAGAATATATGAAAGCCAATAATATAAAAGGTACGCTTCGTTTTTATGGAACTCCTGCCGAGGAAGGTGGCTCAGGAAAAGTCTATATGGTGCGTGAAGGACTTTTCAATGATGTTGATGCGGTCGTTCACTGGCATCCAGGCTCGTCGAATAGTGCAAGTTTTGGTACTTCTTTGGCCAATAAATCAGGAAAATTTCGTTTTTATGGTGTTTCGGCTCATGCAGCTGCTTCGCCCGAAAAAGGTCGTTCGGCACTGGATGGTGTTGAAGCAATGGATAATATGGTTAATATGCTCCGTGAACACGTGCCATCCGACACTCGTATTCACTATGTAATTACAAATGGCGGAAAAGCACCCAACGTTGTTCCTGATTTTGCAGAAGTCTATTATTATGCACGTAGCCCACGCCGAAGCGATGTAATGGATGTTTGGTCTAGAATTGAAAATGCAGCTAAAGGTGCAGCGATGGGAACTGGCACTCGTGTAGATTGGGAATTGACGGGTGGTACTTATGAATTATTGCCGAACGAAACACTTGCTAAAGTTATGCACGCAAATTTGACTAAAGTTGGTGGATTAAATTATACCACCGAAGAAAAAACATTTGCTGAGAAAATTATTAAAAGTTTAGGATTAGAAAGCGTAAAATATGAAGATGGAACTGGTGTAAAACCTTTGGCTGTTGAAAAAGGCGGCGGAGGCTCAACCGACGTTGGTGATGTAAGTTGGACAGTTCCAACGGTTGGTTTGACAACTGCAACTTGGGTTCCAGGCACACCTGCCCATAGCTGGCAAGCTGTTGCGGCTGGTGGCATGAGCATAGGTAGAAAAGGAATGATAAATGCCGCAAAAACAATGGCTTTAACTGTAACAGACCTTTTTGAAAGTCCGCTAACAATAAAAAATGCCAAGACAGAGTTTGAAAAAGCACGTGGTGCAAAAGAATTTAAATACCAAGCGATGGTTGGCGATAGAAAACCTGCTTTAGATTACAGAAAATAGTTTTCAGCACCCCAAAACCATCAAACTACAAGTTATTTAAACGAAGCCAATCAATATATGGCTTCGTTTATTTATAATTTCGTTAGCTTATCGTTGATTTTTAGTTCTTTTAGCTTTTCTTCTACCTTTGTCTTTATTAAACTGCTTGGTTGCGTTTCTTTGCATATTACATCATAGCCTTTGGGTGTAAAAAGTGTTGGCTCGAAGTAGATAATTGCCCATTGTTTGTTTGAATCCAAATACAAAAATTGCCATTTACTTGATAAAAGTGAGAGAAGCCCATTTCCACGCCATTCAAAAGAAGTATTTTCAATGTTTAGTGGTTTATCAAAACCATTGATTGATTTTATTCGGCCTTTTTGTGTGTATTTTACTTCATCTAATAAACCCATAACGCCATCGCTTTCGGCCATTTTGTAGTTAAAATTCGGACTTTTTTTATCACCTTTCAACCACATCGGAAAATTCGTTAAAATGATGTGCCATTTACCTTCGAGTTCATGTAAATTAATCTGTTCTTTAGCCATTAATATTTAAATATTTAATGTAAACTGAAATTAGCTACCTCGCCATTCTTTCGGCGTTGCATTTTTGTACTTTCTAAATAATTTATTAAAATAGGGAACATCGCCAAAACCGCTTTCAAATGCCACTTGTTGAATTGGCAAATGCGTTTTATTGAGCAACTGACAAGCATATTGAAGCCTGAACTCAATCAAAACCTCTACAAAAGTTTTCATCGTAATATTTTTGAAATAACGACAAAACGAAGTTGGCGATAAATCGGCAATATTAGCAATTTGCTCAAGAGTAATTTTTTCTTTAAAGTTTTCAATCAAATACGAAAAAATCTTTTGAAAACGAGCCGTTTCTGACTGGTTGTATTGATGCTCGAAAAAGAAATCATCAATCGTAATAATTTCGGTGGATTGACTAAGAATATCGAAAATCTCTAATAAACCAGCTATTTTTTGCAGCGGATTATTGTGCTGTAATCCTTTTACCTTTTGGGTGAGCATTTCCTTTGTTTTACCAACAATTTCAAAACCAGATTTTGACTTTTCTAGAAAAGCATTGACTTTTTGCATTTCTGGCAAATCATTCACGCCTTTTCCTAAGAATAACTCTCCAAATTGTATTACAATGGCAGAAGCGTTTTCATTCTCAATCGGTTGATTTACCCAACAATGAGGCAAATTAGCCCCTAAAAAAACCAAATCCCCAGCAATAAACTCATTCACCTGCTGACCAATATAGCGTTGGCCCTCCCCTTTCAAAATTAAAGTCAGTTCATATTCTGGATGAAAATGAAACGGAGCTTCAAACTTTGGCACATCAAATTGTCGGAAGATAAATGAACTCGATTGTTCGGTGTTTAATTGCTCAAAAACTGCTTTCATAGTTTCATTTTCTCTTCTTCAAACTAATTTTTCAATCATTTTGATAATATAGGACAATTATATGAAAAAAAACTCAAATCATAAGACATAAAATATGTTCTATTTTGCACAAAATATTTTTAAACAAATCTAAGCAATGAAAAGTCTTTTAAACGAAACGTACGAACTGCCAGCTGAAGCCATTACTTTTTATCAAAAAAATCGTTTTGTCAAACTAAAGAATGTATTAGATGCAGAAACTTTAACATATTACGGCGAGGCTATTACCCGAAAAGTAAAAGAAATAAACAAGCAAGAGAAGCCGATTGAACAGAGAGATACTTATGGAAAGGCGTTTCTTCAAATTTTTAACCTTTGGCGTGAAGATGAAACCTGCAAAGAATTTGTTTTAAGTCGGCGTATAGGGCAAATTGCCGCCGAATTGATGCAATCCGATGGAGCAAGACTTTACCACGACCAAGCACTTTTTAAAGAAGCTGGAGGTGGAATCACCCCGTGGCACGCAGACCAATATTATTGGCCGCTAAGTTCTGACAAAACAGTCACAGCTTGGATTCCTTTGCAGCCTGTTCCTCTTGAAATGGGGCCTTTAGAATTTAGTGCAGGTAGCCATTCTATTATTGAAGGGCGAGAACTGGCCATCAGTGATGATAGTGAACAAAAGATTCAACAAAAACTTAGAGTAACAGACTTCAAGCACATAATCGAACCTTTTGATTTGGGAGAGGTCAGTTTTCATTCGGGTTGGGTTTTTCACCGTGCAGGAGCAAACAATACGAACGAAGCACGAAAAGTGATGACGATGATTTACATGGACAGAGATATGATTTTGAAAGAACCAGAAAACGAAAATCAGAAAAAAGATTGGGAAGTATGGTGTCCTGGAGCAAAAGTTGGAGAAGTGATTGATACTTATTTAAACCCTATAATTTATAGCAAATGATACATTGTAAAGCAGCCATTGCCGATGGAAAAGGCAGTTTTTCCATCCAAGAAGTATCAGTTGCCGAGCCACAAGGCGACGAAATTTTGGTTGAAATCAAAGCTGCTGGCGTTTGCCACACCGATTGGGACTCTCAATCGTGGGGCAAGCCTTTGGTAATGGGCCACGAAGGTTCAGGGATTGTAAAGCAAATCGGTTCAAACGTAAGATCGCTAAAAATAGGCGATAAAGTTATGCTTAATTGGGCGATTCCTTGCTTTGAATGCTTTCAGTGCCAGGAGGGAAACCAGCATATTTGCGAGAGAAACTCAGCCGTAACCGCAGGGAATAAAATAAGTGAAGGGCACGCTACTTTTACCTCAACAACTTGGAAGAACAAACCAATCGAACGGGCATTTAGTCTTGGAACTATGTCGGAATACACACTCGTTAGAGAAGCCGCTTGTGTGAAAATATACGTAGAAATGCCATTTTCGTCAGCAGCTATTGTGGGTTGTGGTGTAATGACAGGCTACGGTTCTGTAGTGAACGCGGCCAAGGTAAAAGCGGGTAGTTCAGTTGTTGTGTTGGGTACGGGAGGCGTTGGGTTGAATGTTATCCAAGGAGCTAGAATTTCGGGTGCAGGAAAAATCATCGCAGTGGATATAAATATATTAAGGCTAGAAATGGCTGAAGAATATGGTGCAACTCATACCATTTTAGCAGAAAAAAACGATAGCGGCTTAACCGAAGTTGCCAAAGTTGTAAAAACCATGACAAACGGACGAGGTGCTGATTACGCCTTTGAATGTACAGCAATACCTGCACTTGGGGCTGCTCCGCTGGCTATGATTCGCAATGCAGGCATGGCCGTACAAGTGAGTGGTATTGAGCAAGAAATTATGATTGACATGAATTTATTTGAATGGGACAAAATTTATATCAATCCACTCTACGGCAAAACTCGTCCACAAATTGATTTTCCGATTTTACAAGACCTCTACGCCAAAGGAGAATTGATTTTGGATAAAATGATAACGCAAACTTATTCGCTCAATGATTTATCAAATGCCTTTGCGGACATGCATGAGGGCCGTAACGCCAAGGGAGTTATTGTATTTTAAAAACAAAAAATGAGTCAATTTTTCACTACCGAAAAAGCTACTTTTCACTGCTTAAATTTCATTACGGTTAAGAGCAATGCCTTAAGAAAACGTGCTGATATTACGGTTTATGCTCCCTCAAATGAAGTCGAGCATGTTCCGCTTGTTATATTATTACATGGCGTTTACGGAAGCCATTGGGCATGGGCAATAAAGGGAAATGCACACACAACAACACAAAACCTAATAGAAAATGAACAAATAAAGCCAATGATATTGGCAATGCCATCGGACGGATTGTATGCTGATGGTAGTGGATATGTTCAGCATAAAACTGCTGATTATGAACGTTGGATCATAGAAGATGTGATTAATGTGATAAAAGAGCAATATCCACAAATAACTGATAAATCACCGATTTTTATTGCTGGCCTTTCAATGGGTGGATTTGGAGCTTTGCGTTTAGGAGCAAAATATCCATCTGTATTTAGTGCTTTTTCTGGACTTTCTTCAATAACTCATTTTAATCAAATAGGCGAATTTGTGACTGATTTTAATCAATTACAGAATGATACTTTGGAAAAAGATGGTGTTTTGGAATGGATTTTAAAAAATAAAGACATCATCCCTCCTTTTCGATTCGATTGTGGAACTGATGACATTTTGATTGAACACAACCGACAATTACACAATGAACTCAAAAACAACGGAATACCACATATTTATGAAGAATATAAGGGTGGCCACACTTGGGAATATTGGGCTGAGCATCTAACCGATACATTGTTATTTTTTAACAAACATTTAGATTAATATTAATTTTGACTTCTCCCAAAAAACAAAAAATGCAAGAGAAAATCTCCTGCAATTTCAAACCTAAACCTAATAAATTCTAATAACAAAACGAGATAATTGATAAATCAATATTCTGCTTAATAATGTGTGGAAACATAATAATGAAGCCTCTAAAAATTAACCATAAACCTATAAAAGAATAAGTTATCGGGATAAGTTTTGGCAACTTTCCTCCGAATGTTTTTCTGAGCCATGTTGCTCCTAAACTTATACCTAGCATCATTGGTAAAGTTCCGAGTCCAAAGAAAATCATAAATATCATTCCATCAGTAATATTTGCAGTCAAAAATGCTGCACTGAGTGCCGCATAAACTAATCCACATGGAAGCAAGCCATTTAAAATTCCGAAAAGAAACTGTGTTAATAAAGAACGTTTTTTAAAAAATGATGATAATGAAGATTTTATAAAATTGGTAAACCTAAAAATTTGTGGATGCAAGTTAAGCTTATTCTGTATAGATTTGGGCAAAAAAATAGCAATTAAAATCAACATTCCCAGTGATATTGAAAGCGTTTTTTGTGAAATAAAATAGCTGGTACTTTCACCAATGAAACCTACGAACAAACCCAAAAAGCTATAAGTCAACATTCTTCCGCTATTATAAAGTACTTTTCCAAAAACAAACTTCCAGCGTATGGAAGTATCTGATGGCAACATCATAGCAATTGGGCCACACATACCAACGCAGTGTAAACTACCGATAAATCCCATGATGAAGGCTGAGTAAATCATATTTTTAGGCAATAGATTTTAAACAAGAAATTTGAAAAAAGAGAAAGTGTTTCAAAAAAACATTTTGTCTCTTGTCTAATATCTTACTACGTAACTATAAGGTAATCTTTTCTTCTTTGTAATAACCTTTGCCGTCTTTATTCCATAATACTTTTATAGCCCACAAACCTCTGTCGAGATTTGCTACAGGAATAAATTGACTTTCGGCATTGGCAATTTCAAGTTTCACAGCAAAGTCTTTTCGGGCATCGGCAGGACGATAGAAATTAATATTACCAGTCGAACCAATAGATTCCTTCGGAAAAACTAATTTAACTATCCGATTTTTAGATATATATTCAAATTTCAATTGTTTAGTAAGTTGATTTGAATTATTCATTTGGTCGATATCTTTTTGGTAAGCTATTTCCTTTTGATAATAATCTTTACTAACCAAATGAATATCATCTTGTTGGAGACATTTCCAGACTAAAAAGCCCATAAAACCAACAAAACTTAAATAAACTATTGCTATTTTTTTTCCCCAGTTCATTTTTATTGAATTTTGGATGATAGAATGAGTGAATGATAGAGTAATTTCTTAAAAGAATATTCAGTTAATCTATCATTGACTCACTCAAAATTGATTTATTCCTCTGGCCCTAAGAAGTTGGTTTTTATGGTTTCTACTAGTGTTGTGCCGTTATAAACTTCGATGTTAAGGGGCGTTTTAATATCTATAATTTGCTTTTTAGGAATATCCAAGAAAAATACTGCATCGGCACGGCCTTGCATTGGTACATTTAGATTCCCTCCTTGAATACGAATAATCGCTTTATTATTAGCCACTTTAAGCGTAAGTACGATTGGTTCAGATGTTTTGTTGATAAACTGAACGTTGTATAAATTACTGATAATTCCGTTTGGTTGCTCTTGATACATTTGTCCTGGAACACGCATAATAGTTGTTTCAACCATTGGGCGATTGATTAATAAATATGCTTCTACTGCAACTAATAGCACTAAAACAACCGAGTAAGCATACGCTCTCGTCGACATTTTGAATGGCACTCGATTCTTAATACTTTCTTGAGAAGCATACTTGATAAGTCCCTTTGGTTTATAAATTTTGATCATTACATCATCACAAGCGTCAATACAAGCAGTACAGTTTATACATTCAAGCTGAGTGCCATTGCGAATATCAATTCCTGTTGGACAAACCTGAACGCATAAAGTACAGTCAATGCAATCGCCATATTTGGCTTGGGAAATAGCTTTTTCAGGATTTTTTATATGTTTACTTTTTGGTTCACCACGTACGAAATCGTACATGACGGCCATTGTACCCCGTCCCATCACAACACCTTGTAAACGTCCGTAGGGACAAATGGCGATACAAACTTGTTCACGCAAACGAGTAAAAACTAAGTAAAATAAAGCTGTAAAAACAATAATTCCGATAAAACCAGACCAGTGTTCGGCAGGTGAAACGGCTACGATATTTATTGTTTCTTCGATTCCTATGATGTAGGCAATTGTAAAATGGGCAATAATCAACGAAAAAACTATATATATAAAATGCTTGAGAGTCTTCTTTCTAATTTTTTCGGAAGTCCACTGACCGCTGTCGAGTTTGTATTGTTGGTGTGCATCACCCTCAATCCAATATTCTATTTTGCGGAAAATCATTTCCAAGAAAACTGTTTGTGGACAAGCCCAACCGCACCAAAAACGGCCATAAACCACAGTAAAGAGAATGATAAAGACAAAAAAAGTAATCATTCCTATACCAAACAACACAAAATCTTGTGGAAAGAAAGGTTGACCAAAAATGACAAACTTTCTCTCGAAAATATTCATCATCAAAAGTGGCTGACCTTCAATTTTGATGAAAGGAGTAGAAAAAAATATAGCTAAAAAAATGACACTAGATACGATTCTTTTATTGTGAAAACTTCCTTTTGGTTTTTTTGGGTGTAACCAAATACGCTTTCCGTTGGCATCTACAGTGGCGATTGTATCACGGAATTCTTCTTCATAAAACGCTGATATTTCGGGTGAAGTATTCATATTTTCAGCCCCTCTCAAGCCTCGCCATTGGTTGACAGTCCTGAGGACGAGGACTTTTAAAGGCATTTTAGTTTTTCTTATTTTGTGGCTGTCGAATCGGTAACTACTTTATCTCCTTGAGGAGCTTTACCATTTGACGGATTTGTGCTAGACAATGAAGCTACAAAATTAGATAAATCCTGCATTTCATTTGCCTTTAAAGTAGCTTTCCAAGCAATCATACCTTTTTCAGGAACTCCATTTTTGATGGTTTTGAAAATTGCACCGATTGATCCACCGTGTATCCAAAATTCGTCAGTTAAATTTGGCCCAACTCCACCTTCACCAGCAGCACCGTGACAAGCTACACATTTTCCTGTAAATATAACTTTACCTTTTGCGAGTACTTTAGCATCAGAAATTAACAATTTTACCGAATTTTCGTCAATTCTATTTGCATTTTTTGCTTGATATTCTTCGATTTGTTTCTCAGCAAACGCTATTTCATTTAGGTACTCTGTTTCTTGATTCGGGCTTGAAAACCAAACGTGGTAATCAAGCAAATAGAAAACTGCAAATACGATTGTAGCGTAGAAAAGGTATTTCCACCAGGGTGGAAGATGATTGTCGAGTTCCCTGATTCCATCATAATTGTGACTCAATAAAATAATTTCTTCTTTTTCCAAAGGCACTGCTCCTGTCAGACCTTTCCACCAAATATCGAAGCTAAATACCTCGATAATTTTACCACTTCTCTCAGCATCAATTTGTTTTAAGGCACGGAAAATCCCGAAAACAACAAACATAATCACAACTGCGAAAATGATGAGAGTTACCAATACCAAGAATAGAATCAATTCATCTCCTGTTTTGAATGATAAGTTCATTTATGACATTTTTTTGATTAATAATTTGTTTGAGTCAACCGTTAGCGGTCAATTATTTTGAGACATTCGGTTGACTTTAATGGCAGGAAAATCTATTTTTCGCTATTGAGAGGTAAATTTTCCATGTGCTTAACGTACTTTTTGTCTGCTTTAAAAACCCAATAACCTAAAGCAGTAAAAAAAACAAAAAATACTATTAATGAAAAGATAGGGAAAACTGATACCCCTTCTATGTTATTTAAGATATCTTTGAACATAGTTTTATTTGTTTATGGGTTAATAGGTGAATGCTCAACATATATTATTTTATTGACCGTGGACGGTAGATTTTCGACTGAATTCATTTTACCGCTGTTGCTTCCTTCTTGATATCAGTACCCATGCGTTGTAGATAGGCAATCAAAGCAATGATTTCCTTGTCGCCTTTTGCAGTGATTTTGGCATCTGCCAAAGATTTTACAATACCTGCGGCTTGAGCGTCTGCATTGGCGATGGCCTCGTCTTCAAAGCCCTCTGGATACGGAACACCCAATGTTCGCATGGCATTTATTTTATCAGGTAATTGATTTTTATTGTATTTATCCGATAATAACCATGGGTAAGTAGGCATAATTGAGCCTGGCGACATCGTTTGTGGGTCCATCAAATGGTTGTAGTGCCAGCTATCAGAATACTTACCACCGATCCGGTGCAAATCCGGCCCCGTACGTTTAGAACCCCATTGAAAAGGATGGTCGTAAACAAACTCACCTGCTTTAGAGTATTCTCCATAACGCTCAGTTTCGGAACGGAACGGGCGAATCATCTGAGAGTGACAAGTATAACAGCCCTCACGGATATAAATATCACGACCTTCGAGCTCGAGTGGTGTATATGGTTTGACTGAAGCAATCGTTGGAATATTTGATTCAACTAACCAAGTTGGAATAAACTCAACCGCACCACCGATTATAACAGCAACCAAAGATAATAGCATGAACATCACAGGTTTACGCTCAATAACGGAGTGCCATCCTTCGCCAGAAATCGTTACGTTCTTAACCAAAGCAGGAGCTTCATCATATTCGTCAGCCACAAAACTTCCTTGACCAGCAGTTTTGATTAAGTTATAAATCATAATGAATGTACCAATCAAATAAAGTAAACCACCGAAGGCACGCATTGCGTAGAGCGGAATCAATTGAGTTACCGTTTCTAAGAAGTTAGGATATGCTAAGAAACCATCCTTTGTAAACTCTTTCCACATCAAACTTTGTGTAAAACCTGCCCAATACATTGGCAAAGTCCAGAACAAAATACCGAGTGTTCCAACCCAAAAGTGCGTATTTGCCAATGAAATTGAGTAGATTTTGGTTTTCCACATTCGTGGTACCATCCAATAGAGCATACCAAAAATCATGAAACCATTCCAGCCCAAACCACCAACGTGAACGTGAGCGATGGTCCAGTCAGTAAAGTGAGAAATCGCATTAACGTTTTTCAACGATAACAATGGACCTTCAAAAGTTGCCATACCGTAAGCCGTAACCGCCACCACGAAGAATTTCAAAACTGGGTCTTCACGAACCCTATCCCAAGCACCACGCAATGTCAATAGACCATTTAACATACCACCCCAAGACGGAGCAATCAGCATAATTGAAAAAACTGTTCCCAAACTTTGAGCCCAATCAGGCAACGATGAATAAAGTAAATGGTGAGGACCAGCCCATATATACAAGAAAATAAGTGACCAAAAGTGTATAATTGATAGTTTATACGAAAAAACTGGGCGATTAGCTGCTTTTGGTAGATAATAGTACATTAATCCCAAAAACGGTGTTGTCAAAAAAAACGCAACTGCATTGTGACCGTACCACCATTGAACAAGGGCATCTTGCACACCTGCATAAAGCGAATAACTTTTAGTCCAAGATATTGGCAATGCAAGCGAGTTGACGATATGAAGCATCGCAACCGTTATAAACGTAGCAATATAAAACCAAACCGCAACATACATGTGTCGCTCACGACGTTTGATAATTGTACCAATCATATTGATACCAAAAACTACCCAAATTAAAGCAATCGCAATATCAATTGGCCACTCGAGTTCAGCATATTCTTTCGATGTGGTAATACCGAGTGGTAATGTAATTGCAGCAGCCAAAATGATTAATTGCCAACCCCAAAAGTGTATCCAGCTCAATTGTTTGCTAAACATCGGTGTTTTCAATAATCTTGGCATTGAATAATAAATACCAGCAAACATGGCATTGCCCACGAAGGCAAAAATGATTGCGTTGGTATGAAGTGGACGGATACGTCCGAAACTTGTGTAAGGAATTCCTAAGTTAGCAGCAGGCCAAAATAGCTCTGTAGCGGCCGTAAGGCCAACCAACATGCCGACAACACCAAAGATTACAGTAGCAATCATAAAGGCTTTTACAACTTTATTGTCGTAATAAAATCCTTCTAATTCTCCACCACCCACCGAATGGATATTTCCTGAATGGGAGTCTATACTGAAAAAAGGTTTGGCAAATAATCGCATAAAAATTGGTTTATTGATAGATAGTAAAAAACCAAGCAATGAAATTGGGAATTGAGAATCTTTAGTTCTTTCTACTTTCTATACTCTAATTCTAATTTCTTATAATATCATAGCGTAAAATTACAAGTAGTCCCCAGCCAAAAATATGATTGAGGTCTGAATAAAACATGATTAAAATCATTAAATTAGTTGAGCGTTAGAGCAGACTCATAAGTGGCAATAAAATTGCGAAAACTGAACTTAGTTTCTCGATAATCTGACTCGAAATACTTCATTTCTTCATTAAGATATGCACGGTCTTTTCGTTGTTCGCCATCCAAAACATTGTCTTCTTTTACTCCTTGAGCCACTTCTTTTTCAATCATGCTTAATTCTTCAAGTAAACGTTTGGTTAATCGTTGAAAATGACGAAACTGCTTTACAAACTCAACAACAACCAATGAGTCGTGCGATTGTGAAATAGTTTTGGTTTTATATTCTTCGAGAATTTTTAAGAAAAAAGTTGCTTCCTGAACAACTAATTCGAGTTCATTTCGCCACAGTTTATGCTCAAAATGAGCATGATTCAATTGACTTAATTTGGTATTTGTCATAGTGTTTTGAAAATGTTTAAACCTGTGAAGTTTTTGAAAACCTCAAGGTTATGATGAGAACTTAGCTTTAGAACGAAACTACCTCTGCTTCATTGATAAATGGAGCGGACACTTCATCGTAAATACATAGCAAAGGAACAGAAGGATGGTAAGCAAACTTACGTGTTACGCTACGATTGAATATAACGTCTAAGAAAGAATGATGACGAGAAACCATCACCAGCATATCGGCAAGATGTATTTCTAAAAACTCCTTAATTCCTTTTTCAACATCAGCATTTTTTATAAAAAAGTCATTAACTTTTATATCTTCGAAATAATTATGGTATTTATACTTTGCCAAACCATCTATTTCATCAGCCGATTGATTATCATTCAAAACTGTCAGGAACGTAAACTGAGTATCTTTTTGGGCAACTAAATCTTTGAGGTTGTCAAAAACTTTCAAATCGCTCACCTCGTTATAATCAACGGCCATTACCACATTTTTGAGTGGCCTAATTGGCATATTGTTTGGAATAATAAGTGAATTAACCTTTACATTACGTACAACATCGGTGGCTACACTACCAAATAACAGATTATTGCCTGCACCACTTGCTCCCAAAACAACTAAATCATATTGATTAGTTTGGTTTAAAATCTGAATAGCACTTCCTGCGGAAATAGGCATAAATTCAGTCTTAAACGTATGTTGCGACGCATTATCAAAGTGTTGTAAACCTTGCAAGAAACTTGACATTAGGTTTTCAGAATTCTTTTTTAAGTCTTCCAAAACATACATCGCAATTTCGGGTTCGAAGTTGGTTGTGTAAGTATTTAATAACGTAAACTCACAGGCGGTATCATCAAACATAGCCAAAGTATAGTGAATAGCTCTTTCAGATGCTTTGGAAAAATCGGTTGGAAGCAGAATCTTTTTCATTTTTGAAGATAATTTTAGATTAATGAAACAAATCTAAACATGAGCTACTCACTAAGGCATGACCAACGTTTGAATAAAATATGAGATAAATCAGTTTGTGAAACATTCCCTTAAAAAACACGCTTGACAATATCATTATTAAGAGTTTTGGCAATTTCTTGGGCAGAAAATTCAAGTTTCAAGCCTTTATGTTGGCCAACTACATCTTCGAGTAGAAAAATAATCACTTTGGTATTTCCAGCTTTACTTTCGATACCAATTTGACGGTCGAATGCCTTCCAGTCGGCAATCAATTTTAGGTGGTGCTTTGAAACTTTATCTTCAATTGCTTTAAATAAAAGTTTTTGAGAAACTTCATCTTGCTTGAAAATGTCCGATTCCAGCAGAAAACGCTTTTGTTTCAAATCATATATTTCCCAGTCTTGAGTTTCGCAACAAGGTGTATCAACGATTTTGCAATTTCCTGCTTTCTGAAAAAATCCAAGTAGGTCGTTTTGAATAGAAGTCACATAAGTCATTTTATAGAAATAATGAAAAGATGCAATGTCGAGACATTCATTGTCGCCATCACAGGTGCCGAAAAATGTCATTCCCGAAAGCCAATCGTTGACATAATTTTGAGCCGTAGTATCGCTCAAACCACTTATAACTGCATGGCTAGTTTCCCATTTACAGTCAAATTCTTTATAATACTCAGTATATTTTATATTTTTGACAGTAATTGAGACATTTTTATTCTTGAAGATTTGAGTTTCAGGAACATTCAAAAATTCACTGTATTGCTGTGCAAAGGTTTCAGAATAAGAAAAAAATAGCACTAACATTATAGTGTTTAGTGCTATCTTGTAAACGTACCTCAAACATGTTTTTTTCATAAATAGCTTTAATTAATAGAACAAAAGTCAACAAAAGTAAAATTAAATTTACTGAGAAAAATCATCAAATTAGATGATATTAATCATCTTTCTTATCTTTCAATTCAGGAATTTTCACTGGATTATCAAACAACATTCTAATC
This sequence comes from Emticicia agri, assembly GCA_945860265.1. Taxonomy (GTDB): domain Bacteria; phylum Bacteroidota; class Bacteroidia; order Cytophagales; family Spirosomataceae; genus Emticicia; species Emticicia agri_A. The sequence goes on from CAMAQF010000034.1 coordinate 35,177, forward strand.
GAAGGCGTATAAGTATCATCGTATTGACCATCTTTGGTTGCCCAAATGAATGCTGCCAAAAATCCGCCTGCTACCAAAATTGCGGCTATTGCTAAAAAAAATATAATGCTCATTTTCTTAATGTATAATGCAAAATGAATAATTGATTATAGGATATGAATTTATATTTGTAAAAATCTGTGTTTGTATATGGGTAATCTATGTCACATCAAAATAAAAACTTACAAGCGTCTAAAATAGGCAAATAAATGAGTAAGTCCGACCGCAAAAAGCACTACCGAAATCGAACTTAAAGGCATAAAAATTGCAGCAAGGACTGGTGAAAGCTCTCCAGTAACCGCCCAGCCAATTCCTATAAAATTATAAACTAATGAAAGAATAAAACTTGCCTTTACAATATTGAGTGAAGTTTTGCTAAACTTCAGGAAATCAGCTAATTGACCAAATTTAGAAGCATCCAAAATGGCATCACAAGCGGGTGAAAACACCTTAATATCTTCACTGATGGCAATACCAACATTGCTTTGTCGCAAAGCACCAGCATCGTTTAGGCCATCCCCAATGATCAAGACGTGATTGCCTTTTTGTTGTTCTTGAAAAATAAAATTGAGTTTATCTTGTGGTTTTTGTTTGAAATGAAGGGAATTTTCTTTGAAATGAGGTGCTAACTTATCATTATCAGCATCATTATCGCCTGAAAGAATAAAAAGTTTGAAATTTTTGCCAAGGTTATTCAGTATCGTTTGCCAATTTTTTCGGTAAACAGATTCTATCACAAAATATCCAATCAAAATTCCATTGATTTCAAGAAATGAGTGAGTATGTTTTATTTCTTTATTGCGTGCTGATTTGATAAAACCACCTTTGCCAAGTTTTACTAAATTTCCTGTTATACTGGACTCTATGCCTTCACCTTGAAATTCTTGAAAATAATCAATCGGCAAGGCTTTGAAATCTTTGATATTTAGCGAATTAGCAATCATTTTACTCAAAGGATGAGTAGATTGAATGGTAAGTGTCTTTACGAGTTTCATTTCAAATTCGCTTAATTCGGAACCAATAAAATTCAACTTCTCATAGTTACTCTCAGTCAAAGTTCCTGTTTTATCAAAAACTATTTCGTTTACTTCATTGAGCAACTGAATTATACCTTGATTTTTTACATAAAACTTATTCCGTCCGAAAATCGCCATGGTTGTTGACATCGTGAAGGGCATTGAGAGCGTCAAAGCACACGGACAAGCCACCATCAAGACAGCAGTAATTGAATTCCAGAACAGACTTGGTTCAAAATATGCCCAATAAAGACCCGAACCTGTTGCAATCATAAATGTGATTAACGTAAAATATTTACTAAACATATTGGACAATAGGCTTGAAGACATAACCTTTTGCTTAGTAAAAGCCTCATTGTTCCAAAGTTGAGTCAAATAGCTCTGCGAAACAGGTTTCTTTACAGTCAACTCTAAGCGTTCGCCTTTTTGACGGCCACCTGCATAAAGAATATCACCAACATTTTTACTTATGGAATCAAATTCGCCTGTTACAAAACTATAATCAATCATTCCTATGCCCTTAGAAATAATGGTATCTGTAGGAATCAATTCTTGGTGGTGAATATAAATCGTATCACCTTTTTTGAGTTCCATTACATTCATAAACGACTCCAAATTTCCACGCAAAACCTTAACTGCCAATGGAAAATACGATTTATAATTTCGCTCAAAAGAAAGGTAATCATACGTAATTTGCTGCATCCATTTCCCGACTAACAAAAAGAAAACTAATCCTGCCAAACTATCATAATATCCCGCCGAATTATTAACAAAAGTTTCATAAACACTCCGTCCGTAAAGCGTTATAATTGCTACCGCAATTGGAATATCTACACTAAAAACATCGGTTGTTTTCTTGATATTTTCTTTGAGCGAAATCAATGCACCGATTAAATAATCAGAAGCACCATAAAAGAAAACAGGCAATGAAAGTATGAAATTGAAGTATAAAAAAAACTTGTGATAATTTGCATCATCGCTATTTTTGAGGTCGAGATGAAAGTATTCGGGAAAACTCATCATCATGATATTTCCCATACAAAAACCGACAACTCCTATTTTCAAAATTAAACTACGTTGAGTAATGTTTTTTTGTAGAGGCTTGTCAGTACTTTCTAAATTTAGTAATGGTTCGTAACCTAAATAAGCCAACAATTCAACGATTTTTTTCAAACTAACCTCAACAGGATTATAGCTTAAGGAAAGATCTTTCTTAATAAAATTAAGTCTTGAGGATATTACTCCCTTTCTGACTTTATTTAAATTTTCGAGTAACCAGACGCATGAACTACAATGTACTGTTGGCACATAAAAAGTGACTTTATTCAACTTATCCGACTAATAATCAAGCAATTGAGTCTCAATATCTCTTTCTTTTAGATAACTATATTTACCCTCAAAATTCTTAGCTTTCAAACTTATACCAGCATTGTGATTGAGTTCATAATAGGTACAAAGATTATTGTCTCGCAAAATTTCGAATACAGTTTGGCAACCGTGACAACAAAAATATTTGTCTTCGATTGCAATCGAATCATCTAGGCATTCGTCGCCACAATGATAACACACTATTTTTTCGTTCACCTTCGCTATCATATTCTTTACATTACTTTTTGTGGTTCAATTTTCCTAAAATTATTCATATCTTTTCCAAAATTATTTTGACTTTCGAGCGACAAATAATTGGTAAAAGACGATTCAAGCCATAATTTACCTGACTTCCTAAATACCGAGATTTGAATCCCCATATTTTCCCAAAACGAACTTTCCACCTCCGAAACTTTCATTTCTGGCGAAATCACAAAGCATTCAATAGCTTTTTTATGCACAATATCACTCAAAATGCTGTCGTGATACGCATTGCTCATTTCTTGGCCTTGATAATATATTTCGAGGCGAAGAAAAGGATAAATTTCATTGAAATGCCTGATTAATTCATTTACTTTTATTTCAGGTTCTACAAAAAGTTTCATTGATTTTCCATAATTAAAGATTGGAGTTAAGGCAAATATATCCTTATATCAAACAACGGTCAAAATTGAAAAACTTTCATTTTTTATCAATTTTTCAGTGTTTGTATTATTAAAGAATCGCTTGAAAATATTGTGTTTTCTTGGAAAGGTTATTATTAAATCAGCATGGTTCAATATTGCAAAATCTAAAACTGATTCAGGGAAATCCTGACCTTCAGTTATTGTGTAAGTATGTGGAACATTTTTTAATAATCCTCTTAGTTTCAAGGCACTATCTTTTGCAGATTGTAATTCTTCGGCAATTGTATAAATATTCACGACTAAGTCTAAATCTCGAAGAATATTAACTGTTTTACCCAAAACTTTGGCATCAATTTCATACCGAAGGTCAATACCCAAAACGGCATTCTGAAATACAGAATACTTTGCTTTAGGTGGTACTATCAGCATCGGAACTTTATTATGATGAATCATCGAAGTAGCCAAACTACCAAAATATCGACTTCCCAAAGGTGAGTCGCCCACACTTCCGATAACCAATAAATCAGCATTGGTCTCTTCCAAAACATAAATTAAAGAATTAATAACTAAACCTTCTCTAAATAAAATTTCAATTTCTAAATCTTGAGAAAATTTCTTTTTTAAGCTATTTTTCAGTCGTTTGAGTGAAGAAATAGCATGTTTTTCTAAATATTGAGTTGAAACCGCCAAAATACTCATTTCTGAATAAAGCGGCATCAAGTAACGAAATGCACGAAAAAGAATAAGTTTTGCCCCTGTCTTAATAGCCATTTGGGCGGCAGTTTGGGCAGCTTTTCTTGAACCTCTCGAAAAATCAGTTGCAAATACGATGATTTTCATAAAAAAGTAAGTTTTGATAAATCTGCTATATTTCTTCGATACAAATTTTAGCATTCTTCGGCTCAATAATTATGACTATTGTCACAGGTAAATATGATATTGATAAAACGCTTAACTTACGTGAGAAATTTTTATCTTTGAACAGATGATTTTTTTTAAATACTGACAGAAATCATATTTTAACACCTCACTAAAACCCTAACTTGCCCGATGATTGCAACAAATATTTCAATTGCTGAAAACGACATGCTAAATCAGGTAGAAGCTATTTTTCAATTTGCTACTGAAGCCATACTTATTACAGATAATCAAGGCAAAATTATTCGTGTAAACCCAAGCACCGAAATGATGTTTGGCTACGCTACAAATGAATTTATTGGTCAACCGATTGAAATATTGATACCCAGCCGCCTAACAGAAAGGCATGTAAGGCATCGCCAAAACTTTTCAGAATGCCCACATGCTCGTTCAATGGGAGCAAATTTTGATTTGTTTGCGAAAAGAAAAGACGATTCAGAATTTCCAGTTGAAGTAAGCCTAAGTCCGTACAGTAATAGTCAAGGAAGTTTTGTAATTGCCTTTATTATAGATATTACTGTTAGAAAGAAAGGCGAAAATCAACTAATTGCCTACAAAGCTGAGCTTGAAAAAGAGGTCGAAGAACGCACAATGATTCTGAAAGAAGCGATTCAAAAACTTGAACAAACCAAGGACGAACTCGATAACTCACTGAAACGTGAGCGTGAAGTAAACTCAATGAAATCAAGGTTTATTTCGATTGCTTCGCACGAATTTCGCACACCATTATCTACAGTTTTATCATCAC
>CAMAQF010000035.1 GCA_945860265.1 Emticicia agri
GCTCTATCCAGTTTTGGGAGAGGCATTTAGACTAAAAGAATTATTTGACGATTTTTGGGATTTTAAAGATGTAGAAGAAGCAACAGCTTTCCTTTCTTATTGGTGTGATTTAGTCAATCAAACTTCCATTCAGCCTTTTAAAAAATTTACAAATACCCTCAAATCACATTGGTCAGGAATAATCAATTTCATAAAAACAGGTATCACAAATGGAATCCTTGAAAGCATAAATGCAAAAATTCAACTGGCAAAAAAAAGAGCAAGGGGTTTTAGGAATATCAAAAATCTCATCAACATGATTTACTTCATTGCTGGTAAACTCAAATTTAATTACCCACTCTATTCAACATAGACCCTAATTTATTTTTCCGTCGATTTTAATCGACGGAAATAATAGTTCAGATAAATTAAGTTCCATCAGAACGGTGAATTTATTTCATGGTTTGTTCCAATCGAACTCTAAAAAACTATATAATTTATTTTACCGTCGATTAAAATCGACGGAAATAATAGTTCAGATAAGTTAAGTTCCATCGGAACGGTGAATTTATTTCATGGTTCGTTCCAATCGAACTCTAAAAAACTATATAATTTATTTTACCGTCGATTTTAATCGACGGAAATAATAGTCCCGATAAGTTAAGTTCTTCCATCGGAACGGTGAATTTATTTCATGGTTCGTTCCAATCGAACTCTAAAACACTATATAATTTATTTTACCGTCGATTTTAATCGACGGAAATAATAGTTCAGATAAGTTAAGTTCTTCCATCGGAACGGTGAATTTATTTCATGGTTCGTTCCGATGGAACTCTAAAGAGCTATATACTTTATTTTTCCGTCGATTAAAATCGACGGCAACAAAATTTAGCCGAGCCTATGGCTCTGCCTAAAAGAGTTACTCAAAAACATACTTTTTAAGAACATCCCCAATCTAAAATGTCAGCAAAAAATGTTTATTGTTTTTTCTTACCTAAAATATATCCTAAGCCTAAATTTGCTCTAAAAACCCCTAAATCAAAATTTTTATTGGCATAAGGAGAAAGTTCAAAAACAATTTGAAATCTTGGCAACTTTTCAATTGGAGAAGTTCTGACACCAGCATTAAAACAGAATCCCTCTAAAGGTGATTGCTTTGAAGCATCTGGATTTAAAGCATTCAAGAAATTGGCCTTTACTCCCACTCCAACGTAAAATTTAGCTCGTTCTGATTTATTCAAATTAAACATTGGAGAAACCTCTGTGCTTAATGATGAAAAGTAAGAATTCATCTGAAATCTAAAATCAGCCCAAACAGCTTTATTTGGATTTGTGGCAATCGAAAATATCGAATTGAAAGGATAATATGTAAATGCTTGTGCCTGTGAAAGTTGAGCGATTGATACGAAAGCTATTATTAAAAGTGGTTTTTTGGGCATATTGGGTAGAGGTTTTCACTATAAAACTAGAAGAAATAGATTTTTATTCTCAGCAATTTGTTTAAATTATTTCGTTTTCTAAAACGAGCGTTTCTTTAGCTTTGCTGTTTTGCTCATCAACTAAGCGGTTTATTTCTTTGATTACTTCAAAAAATAACGCCAATTTCTCGGCTGGAATTTGCTCTTGAATCATCTTATTAAAAATGATTACACCTTCACGAGAAAAACTTCTTTTCTTTCGACCCTCTTCGGTCAAAAAGACTCGTACAAAACGCTTATCGTCGGGGTCTATCTCACGAGAAATCCAACCTTTTTCTTCAAGGGTTTTTAGCATTCTGGTTAAGCTTCGCGGCTCCATTCCAATCGAAGGGCCGATTTTGGTCGCAGGAGTGCCTTTTTCTGAGTCAATATTTAGCAAAACGTAGCCAATGGCCATCGTCATATCATTCGGATTGGCATAAGCATTATACATTCTTGAAATAGAATGCCATGCCCATTTTATATAAAAATCTATCGTTTTTTCCTTTTTCATTGGTTTATTTAACTTTTCGACTCTACGCAAAAGTATAAAAAAAACAGTATGCAAGCATACTGTTTAAATACATTTTTCAAAATGTCTGTATTTTTCAGGAAATATGATTAAATATCCTATCAATCTATTTCAATTGCATGAGTTTTGGCATTAAAAAGGTATGTTTTTTTATTTCCCAAATATATAAAATTTACCAGATTGGTTTGGTCATCAAACATTTCTAGCATCAAGTTATTATAAAGAATATATCCTTTAAAATCTTGACTATTAGGGATTTCGACATATATCCAAGTGGCATCGCCTTCTAATTCTTTGCCTAAAACTGTCAAGGGTTTTTTTTGTTTTTGTGGCGTAAGAATCGCAAAATGTTGCTGAATATATCTACTCAAAACGGCATTACTATTATCATTATTCCCTCCTATCATAACTTTCTGCCCGTTATTGGCTTTCGTCAAAGCGGTTTCCAAATCATCAGTAAACATTCGGATACTTATCTCCAAAGACTTTTCTTTGGCATTATACTGAATCTCAGTCAAGGAAGTATGGAAAGCGTGAACAGCCGCAGCCCCCAATGCAAGATTGATTGATTCTGTTTTTAGTTTCCCCTCCTTTTCAAGGAGGGGTGGCAAAATTCTGACGAAGTCGAATTTTGACGGGGTGGTTTGTTCCAACTGTACATATTTTAAAGCATTTATACGCAAAGAACCACCCCGTCCGAATCCGTCAGGACACCCCTCCTTGAAAAAAGGAGGGGAAATTTTAGAACCAATCAAACCTGCCCCCGATTGGGGAGTTTTTACGCCTTCCCTATTGGGAAACATATTTATCAAAGAAAAAAATATTATTATTATTTTTATCATTTTATGGCATAAAAATCCCCCTCTGGGGGTTTAGGGGCTGGACTATTTAAACAAAGCCTTAAAAGTATCATTAAATAACACAAGAACCATCAACGTCAATAAAATGAATGTCCCTGCCTGTTGTGTGCGTTCCATGAATTTTTCAGATGGCTTGCGGCGTGTAATCATTTCGTATAATAAAACCAATACGTGGCCGCCATCGAGGGCTGGAATTGGCAAGGCGTTCATAAAAGCCAAACCCATTGATAATAAACCTGTTAAGCTCCAGAATCTCTCCCAATCCCACGATTTGCCGTACATTTGAGCCAATCCAACTGGACCACTTACAGCATTTCCTGCCGAGATATGACCCTTGAAGATACGGCCAAATCCTTGAATTTGATTTGGAATAACCGAGAGTGCATCTTTCGCTCCTATAATGAATGATTCACCAAAAGAAAGTGAGCGTTTGTTTGTATTAAGAGTAAAAACTGAATTAAAACCAATTGTTCCTTCTTCGGTAACTATTGGACTTACTTTGACAGTTTGACCGCCTCTTTCAACCAATAAGTCAACTTTTTTACCTGATTGTTTTTTTATCGCTGCTTGAAAATCTTGGAAACAAACAATTGGTGTGCTATCAATTTTTACGATTTTATCGCCTGCTTTCAAACCTGCAGCTTCGGCTGGCATTCCTTTAGCAATTTCACCAACTTTAAATGGCAAAATTGGATCCATAAAAGGAACTTTGCTTGCTACTTTATCAATCAAATCGTTTGGCACAGGTATTTCTTTTTGTTGGCCATTACGCTCAATTGTGAAATTAGTATTTTCCTGCATCAAAGCTGCACGAACTTCGCCCGCAGATTCGTAGTCTTCACCATTTACTTTGATGATTTTGTCACCTGTTTTAATACCAATTTCTTTTGCCAATGGGTGTGCATAATAGCCTAATTTATTTACTTCTGCTCTTGAGTGATATTCTTCGCCCCAATAGAATTTTACGCCCCAGAAAATCAATATTCCGAGAATTACGTTAACGATAATTCCACCGAGCATCACAAAAAGGCGTTGCCAAGCTGGTTTCGAGCGAAATTCGTGTGGTTCGGGCGTTGAAGAAAGCTGAGAAGCATCTTTGGTTTCGTCAATCATTCCAGCAATGTCCACATAGCCACCAAGCGGAAACCAACCTAAACCGTATTCAGTATCACCACTTTTCTTTTTCCACAAAGCAAAATTCAAAACGTTTGGTAATGGAAAAAGGAAGTCGAAGAAAATATAAAATTTATTAACCCTAATACCGAAAATACGAGCAAAAATAAAGTGTCCAAATTCGTGTAATCCGACCAAAATAGTTAATGCCAGCAAAAGCTGACCAATCATTGTTAAAATTGCCATTAGTTGACTTTGATTTGTTTGATTTAGTTTTAGCCTAAATCAGTTTTTTAATTATGAAAAAATAAAATATTTTAATAAAAACTTCTTTTCCATTTATCCACAGGCTAAAGCCATGTGGCAATTGATATTCATAAGTTGCCCCATGGCTTTAGCCTGTGGATAACTAAATCAACATTCCTTTTCTTTTTACTCCAAAACCACAGTTCCTTCTAAATAATCGGAAGCTATATTTGGGTCATTGACCGACCACATACCAACATACGAACGATACGGAAACAAAAAACTATTGTCGTTTAAGGCAAAAATTATTTTTTTACGATACTCGGCCAATGTCTCCATCCCATTCTCCAAACGCATTTCGTTGATTCTTTGTTCATCGTTAGCATCTATTTGCCTAAAAACCCACTTATTCAGCTTGCTAGCAAAGTGGTTTCCTTGCATTGCGAGCGATTCGTCAGTTAAAATCTTAAACACATGTCTGGCAAAAAACACATCCGTTCCATTAATTGTAGCCATGATGTGCGTAGCCGAATGCGGTGTGATACGCCCATTCCGAGTAGCTGTAATTAAGTAATTAGAAAAGTTAATTGTTTGATTTTCGGGGGATTGACGACGAATAACTGTATAGAACGGATATTGAATAATAGGCATTCCACCATCTCCACAGCCTATTTGGTCTTCTCCAGGAAAGCCGTATCTATCAAAAATATGATCAAGTTCAGAAGCATTTTGGCGGTCAACTTTCACAATACTATCGGCAAAAGCCTCTGCCCCTAGTACCCTAAACCATTGGTCACGCTCAACAATTTTTTCTAATTTATCTTTTAAATCTTTATTTGTTTTTAGGTCAAATTCACGCTTTTTTGACAAATATTCTTTCTCAAAATTACGCCAATTTGGGTCTTGCTGAATGCCCATAAAAGCCGTTTCATCTTTAATAAAATCAAGACTAATGCCTTTTCCAGCTACTTTGAGCAAATATTTGTAAATATTGGTGGCATCGCCCAAATAGGTAGCACAAACCGCAGCGTTGAAATAATCTTTCATAAAACCACGAGGTACTGCCACAAATGCTTTATTATAATTTTCGAGAGCATCTTTATAATTGACATCAACTACCAGCAACTCCGCCTTATTAATAAAAGGATGATAGACTTTTACGAAATTTACATCTTGTGCAACAGCAAGCCGAACTCCTAAACTGAACAACAAGACAAAAAATAACTTCATAGAAATAAGTAATTGATTCAAAAATGTTGCTTCTCAATATTTTTACAACGAAACTACCTTCAAATTTAGCATAGTTTTAGCAATAAGAACGAATTTTAATAAAAACTTTGTTGTTTCTTAATAGAGAAAAGACGGGAGAAACGAGACATTGGATATTAATTTTGACTGATGAATACTGAAAAATACGACATAATAATAATTGGTGGCGGGCCGATAGGCCTTGCATGCGGACTTGAAGCTCAAAAAGCAGGTTTAAGCTATTTGATTTTAGAAAAAGGTTGTTTGGTAAATTCACTTTACAATTATCCTGCGAATATGACTTTTTTCAGTACATCGGAGCGACTCGAAATTGGCGATGTGCCTTTTGTATCTAATAATGCCAAACCTACTCGAAGCGAAGCCCTCGAATATTATCGCCGAGTTACGATTCATAAAAAGTTAAACATCCGGCTTTTTGAAGCAGTTTTGGAAGTAAAATCATCACAAAAAGAAACTTATGAAATCATTACAAAAAAACGAACTTATGAAACTACAAACGTGGTGATTGCTTCAGGTTTTTATGATATTCCACATAAATTAGACGTAAAAGGCGAAGATTTACAAAAAGTAACTCATTATTATACTGAACCGCATTTTTATGCTTTTCAGAAGGTTTTGATTGTTGGTGCGAATAATTCGGCGGTTGATGCCGCTCTTGAAACTTGGCGAAAAGGTGCCGACGTAACGATGGTTATCAGAGGTGAAGGTGTGGGCGAAAGAGTAAAATATTGGGCAAAGCCAGACATCGAAAACAGAATTAAGGAAGGTTCGATAAAAGCGTTTTTCAATTCGGAAGTAGAAGAAATTACTGAAGATTCGGTTATCCTAAAAACCCCCGAAGGTGTGATAAAAGTAGAAAACGACTGGGTGATTTCGATGACTGGCTACCAGCCAAATCTAGATTTTTTGAAGAAAATTGGTATAAATCTTTCGACCGATGAAATTATGAAACCACAATATGACGAGAATAATATGGAAACAAATCTGACAAATATTTATCTCGCAGGGGTGATTTGTGGCGGCATGAATACCCACAGTTTGTTTATCGAGAATTCAAGAGTTCATGCCGAAAGAATTATTGAGAAGATTTGTCATAATACAAGTTTCTCCATTGCTTAAACTCATAAAACATCATACCAATAACCAATAAATATTCAAATGTAACCAGCCAAAGGTTTTCTTGGTATAAATTAGTCTGATAAGTCTTATAGCTGAGAAAAATAGTATATGACCAAATTATTGGATAACGAAATCTCGTTAAAATGGCAATCACCAAAAGATTGGTTACATACCACGGATGAACCGTGGTTGCCATTGCAAAATAAAGAGTCAAAATAGCCAATGCCCCTACAAATAGATTTTTGCTTTTCCATGAAATAAAAACCACTCCCGAAAAAGTCAAAAATGCCATGATTTTCCCTGCCGATCCGATAATATTGTAGCCAAAAATCTTAAATCCTACGGCACGAACCAAATAATAAATACTGGCATTGAACTCAAATTTTTGAAAGTAAAGATTTACACTCGAAAAGAGCTTTTCTATAAGCATTCGGTCAAGAAATGGCAGAAAAAATAGTGCAGTAAAAACACCAACCATTGAAGCGTAAAATATTCCTTTTTTCCAGCCAAGCTGTTTGATAATCAAAGGAATAAAAATCAGCGGCAACATCTTTACGCATACCGCACAAGCAAATAAAAAGCTACTGAATACTAATGATTTTCGTTCCTTTACTCCTACAAAAAAAGCCAAAACTAAAAAGCACATCACAACACCTTCAAAGTGCAAATTGCCAGTTAATTCGATGATTATTAAAGGGTTGAAGGAATAAAAGTTGAATTTGTCACTGTATTTATTCTTCATTAAAATGAATAATAGGCTTATTTCTGCAAAGAGAATAAATATCCTCAAAGCAATCACGTTTCCAAATAAGCTTCCTTTGGATAAAGTAGCCGAAGTTGCAAAAATGAGCTGATTGAGTGGTGGATAAACTGTATAATAATTAGGCGAATTAAGTCTGCCAAAGATTAAATTATTTTCAACGGTATTTTTAAAATCAACAGTTTTAATAAAATCAGCAGGTAAAATTGTATAAGGATTTATACCATTGGCCAATAATCGGCCATCCCAAACAAATCGGTAAAAATCATCAGATAAGGCAGGAACAGCAAACAACAAAAGCAAACGAAAAAAAACCCCCAAAAAGATTACTTCAATGGGGTTTTTATATATTTTTAGAAGGAAATAATATACAACATAAAGTGCTGAATATAAGCTTATTAATTGCCCAAACGATTGGCGTGGCGTGAAATATCCGAGCCAAATTAAAAGGCATGAAAATGAAAATATTAAAATTAGTTTTTTGAAACTATCTCCTAGGGATTTAATATTGGTAGAATAATTCATTACCTTATTTTTAGGAAAGGCTTCACTTCAGGTGAAACCTTTCCACTGAAACGTCGATGTTTTATTTCAAAACCAAAGCTACAACTTTTGGCTGTACAATGGCAAATTCTGCTACTTTTCCAAGTCCCGAATAGCGAACTCTGAAACCTTTATTTTCAAGAATATGCATGGCATCTCGCAAAGTCATTCCACCAACATTTGGCAAATCTTTGCTTTCATTATTGACTTTTCCCCACGTAATCGAGTTGCCATTTTTCGATGCTTTTACCCAACCTGCACTACTTGGAGCATTTTGTAAGCCCAATTCTTCGCCAATTGTACGAAAATCTTCAGCATAACCAGCTTGTTCTTGCATTTCGATTTTTTGAATATTCGATGGCTTATTTTTAGCGGGATGCAAAGCCACATCATACGCAAAAATCTTATCGGCAATGGTTCTAAAAACAGGAGCAGCCACATCACGGGCATAAAGATTTACTCCCTGAGGCTCATCAATAATTACTGCACAACTATATTTTGGATTATCGGCAGGAAAATAGCCAATAAAAGCAGTATAATATTGATTTTTTACATACCCATTTTCACGCTTGCGAGATGTACCCGTTTTTCCTGCTACTTTACAAAAACCTGTGTTGATGTTCTGAGCCGTACCATTTTCTACCACACCTTTCATCATTTCTTGGGCGAGTTTTGCAGTACGCTCCGAGCAAATTGGTGTTGGGTCTTGGTTTGCCTCAAACTTTTCGATGATACGGTCGGCTTCACGCACTTCTTTCACTATCAACGGCTGTACCCAATGACCATTATTAGCAATAGCATTATAGAAAGTAAGCATTTGTAAGGGCGTAAGACGAGTTTCGTAGCCAATCGACATCCACGGAATTGTTGTATAACTGAAAGACGAACTTTTACGATTTTTGATAATCGGTTCGGTTTCACCTTTTAGTTGAAAACCAACAGGTTGGTCAAGTTTAAAACGAATGAGATAAGAAACAAAATTATCGGCATTATTAAAGCCAAAGTGGTTTTTGACCAAATTATAGATGCCAATATTGCAAGAATGTTCAAAGACTTGTCTAACTGTCTGATTACCATGCTCTTCTGAACAGGTCATTTCGGTTTTGTTGTGCATAATGCTTCCACCACAAAAACCCGCATTATCATCTAAATTAATTTTGGCTTTTTCGAGTAAAGCTACCATTGTTGCTAATTTGAAAGTAGAACCAGGGTCAGTTCCGCCACGAACGGCATAATTGAAGTCTTCTATATAAAACTTCTTGGTCGAATCTGAGCCACCACGACGAGAAAGATTAGTGATTGCCTTGATTTCGCCTGTAGCAATTTCCATCACGATGGCCGAACCGTATTTGGCTTTAGTACTGATAACTTGATTGTGTAAGGCACTTTCAACAATATCCTGATAGTTTACGTCAATCGTAGTAACGATATCTAGGCCGGCTTCGGGGCGAACTTCGGGCGTGTCGCTCACTGGTTTCCAAACTCCACCAGCCAAACGCTGAAAAAATCCAACACCATTTCTTCCAGCTAAATAATTATTGAAACTAAACTCAATCCCAAAATCTCCTTTGGTTTGGGTGTTGCGGTCGAGTTTACCAATAGAACGCAAAGCCATATCATCAAAAGGCATTACCCGACGCTCCAATTGCTCAAATTTTCCGCCACCTTTCATTGGCCCCCCCTTGAAAAAAGGAAAATTATTAATTATCTGGCGTTCTTGGTAATCAACCAAACGATTACCCAATGCCACGAAAATCAGTTTCTTTTCATTGCGAGCATTGGTAATCAACTCTTTATATTCTTCCGTCGAACGGTCTTGAAAGAAACTCGACAATGACATACACAATGAGTCGATTTTTGCTTTAAAATACTCAGGTTTTGCACGAGTTACATCAATACCCACCCGATAGCGTGGCACAGAAGTAGCCAACAAACTACGACCATCAGCAGCGAAGATATTTCCTCGTTGAGCTTTGATTTCCATGGGTTTGCGTTGTACTTTCTCGACTTTGCCTATCCACTTTTTCTTCTGAAAAACCTGAATCACAAATATCTGAGCGGCTACCAAAGAGCCAATCAAAAAAACTATTCCAAAAGTAACTTTAGCACGCCACTGGATTTCATCACGTATAGAGCGTTTTACTGACATAAATTTATGAGTTCTGAGTTCTGAGTTTAGATTGTTGGTTCTAAAGTACATTACTCAGAACTCTAAACCGCACGGGCGGCCCCGTCAGAACTCTTTTAGTTATTTTACAACAATTTTTGTGGGGGGAGTTATGTTTTCTTCCAAACCATCATCAATTAGCTTTTTGGCTATTTCAGATTGTTTACTGGCAAACATATACTTTGATTTTTGCGAGATATAAGCCGCACGTTTTTCTTCCATGTCGTTGCGAGCCTTGTCGATTTTTATGATAAAACCTTCGTAGCTATGCTGTACGTAAATGTAGAATATACCTAAAATCCCCATCCAAATGATTCGTCGAAGGGTTTCTGTTGGAAGTTCGTCACCGAGCTCTAAGTGATTAGTCAGCCAAGTATTGAGGAGGTCAAAGATACCCGCTTTGCGTGACCGTTTTGGTACGGCAGTGGTAGCAGGCTCAGGACGGTCCCGAAAAGTATTCGTTGCCATTCTAGTAATGAGTTATAGGTTTATAAATACAGCACGTCTATTTGGCTTTAGGCTTTAGGCTGTATGATTTAGTCTGTAAAAAAGTAGCACAAACCATAAAGAGTATTGCTTATTGCTCAATAACTAGACAAATTTATAAATTAGGTGGAAATAAAAGCGACTTTCTTATGAAATTTATTTTAAAGGCGTTGGCTCAGCGATTCTCAATTTGGCACTTCTAGCACGAGGATTTTGCTCAACTTCTTCGGGTGAAGCTTCGATGGCTTTTCTAATTACCGATTCCAAAGGTTTTATATCGTTACCAAAAAGGTCTTTTTCAACTTCTCCACTAAATTTTCCGCTGCGAATAAAGTTTTTTACCAAACGGTCTTCAAGCGAATGATACGCCATCACGACCAAACGCCCTTCGGGAGCAAGCACTTCGGGGGTTTGTTTCAAGAAATCTTCCAAAACTACCATTTCTTCATTCACAACAATACGCAAAGCTTGAAAAACTTGGGCGAAATATTTATTTTCTTTGCTACGAGGAGCGAGTTTCTGCAAAATTCCTTTCAAATCATTTATAGTTTCGATTTTTCGATTGAGTCTTGCCGTATAAATCGTTTGGGCGGCAGTTTTGGCATTTTTTATTTCGCCATACATTCCCAAAATCTTGTGAAGGTCATCAATAGAATATTCGTTTACAATATTTTTGGCTGAAATTGGTGCGTTTTGATTCATACGCATATCCAAATCGGCATCGTATCGAGTAGAAAACCCACGTTCGGGCGTGTCAATTTGATGAGATGATATACCTAAATCGGCCAAAATCCCATCGGCTTTTTTTACACCATATAAGCGAAGATATTGCTTGATACTACGAAAATTAGCTTCTACAAAAATTAAATTTTTATCATCTATCTGCTTGGCTTGCTCTTTTGCATCAGCATCTTGGTCGAAAGCATACAATTTACCAGTTGTAAGTTGCTCCAAAATAGCCCGTGAATGTCCACCTCCACCGAAAGTAACATCTACATAAATACCATCAGGTTTAATGTTCAGACCATCGAGACATTCCTTGAGCATAACGGGTGTGTGATAAACTGACATAAACTTTTTTTATATTTACAATGTTGAAGTGCAAAAGTACTAAAAAAATCAACGCTGGCAGGGTACAAAACCCAGCCAACGTTTTTGAACCAAGGAAAACCTTATGAAAACACCTTCAAAATTACTTTTACTCTCGCTTTTAATTTTCTCTCTAAGTGCCTGTAAAACCTCGACCGAGCCTAAAAATGGCAAATGGCGAGCGGTGATTCCGACAAAAGGCGGTGAATTACCTTTCAATTTTGACATTCAAAAAGAAGGTACTGCTTACGCTGTAACGATTTTAAACGGCGAAGAAAAACTAAAAATGGATAAATCATTCATGAAAAATGATTCATTACATATTCCGATAGAATTATTCGATGCCGAAATTATAGCAAAAGTTGACGGTGAAAAAATGAATGGTTACTGGAAAAAAATGCGTTCGGACTTTAGTTTTTTACTCGGAGATTTTACGGCAGAATTTGGCAAAATCTATCGTTTTACTGACAAAACCGATAAACCAGAAACGCTTCTAGCCTCGAAATATAAAGTACTTTTTCGCTCAAAAGACAAAAAGGATTCTACGGTTTCGGTTGGATTATTTTCAAACAAAGGCAATGAAGTCAGCGGAACATTCTTGACCACAACTGGCGATTATCGTTATCTTTCGGGTAATATCATCGGCGATTCATTGAAACTTTCGTGTTTCGATGGTACACACTTATTTTTATTTAAAGCCAGAATTGATGGCGGAAAACTGATGGGCGGAAGTTTTTGGTCGAGTTTAAATAGTTTCGAATCATGGGAAGGAGTAAAAGATGACAATGCAAAACTACCTGATGAAAAAGAGTTAACTTACTTAAAAGATGGTTACAAAACCATAGATTTTACATTCTTGAACGAAGAAGGCAAGAAAATCTCATTGACTGACGAGCGTTATAAAGGAAAAGTGGTGGTGGTTCAAATCATGGGTTCATGGTGTCCGAATTGCATGGACGAAAGCAAGTTTTTAGCTCCTTGGTATGCCAAAAATAAGCAAAAAGGAGTAGAAGTAATAGGTTTAGCTTACGAAAAAAGTACCGAACCCGCTTTTGCTTATCCAAAAATCAAACTTTTGAAAGAACGTTTCGGCATTGATTACGAGGTGCTTTTGGCTGGAACGAATGATAAGGTCGAAGCATCAAAAACACTACCAATGCTCAACCATGTTTTGGGTTTTCCAACTACGATTTTTATTGATAAAAAAGGGCAAGTGCGTGAAATCCACACAGGATTTTCTGGCCCAGGAACAGGCCAATATTACGATGATTTCGTAAGTGATTTCAATCGCTTGGTCGATAAATTGGCTGCTGAATGAAACAATTTTGTTTTGTGAGGGGTTATAAAAATATTACTAAAAAAATTCCCTTTTAGGGGTAAGGGGCTTCAATGACTGAAATTATTGTAGTAAACGAACGCGACGAAGAAATCGGAACTGGTGAAAAGCTATTGATACATCAACAAGGCTTGCTTCAT
This sequence comes from Emticicia agri, assembly GCA_945860265.1. GTDB lineage: Bacteria > Bacteroidota > Bacteroidia > Cytophagales > Spirosomataceae > Emticicia > Emticicia agri_A. The sequence continues at coordinate 13,097 of CAMAQF010000035.1, forward strand.
CGTGCTTTTTCAATTTTAGTATTCAACGAAAATAATGAATTATTGATTCATCAGCGAACTTCGCACAAATACCACTCAGGCGATTTGTGGACAAATACTTGTTGTGGACACCCCAACGCCAACGAAGAAATCGGTGCAGCTGCCCATCGCCGTTTGGGTGAAGAAATGGGATTTGATACGCCTTTAGAGTTTCTTTATAAGTTTCAGTACCGTGCAGAGTTTGAAAACGGCTTGGTTGAAAATGAAATTGATAATGTTTTTGTTGGAACATACAATGATTCGTTCATTGTAAACCCAGACGAAGTAGCTGATTATAAATGGGTTCCGCTTGAATATTTACTCGAAGATGTATCGAAAACCCCTCAAAATTACACTGTTTGGTTTAGGAAAATATTAAAAAGTGACAAATTCACGACATTCGTCACTTCTAAATTAATATTGGTTTAGGCACTATTTTTTTGCAATACAATAATTAAAAGATTTTCTTTCGCAGAAGTCTCTTCAAATATTTATTGTATTTTTGTGCTTTATCTATAGCCTTTATTTGCATGAAGAAGCAATTTTTTGTTTGTATTTTACTGCTAATCAGCACAATCTCATTCGCTCAGAAGAAATCTAAGAAAGATTATTTAGTTACTTTAAAGACTAAATATGGCACAATGCACTTAGTACTTTTTGATGATACTCCACTTCACAAGGCCAATTTTATTAAATTAGTCCAGAAAAAATTCTACGATAGCTTACTTTTTCACCGCATTATTGATGGTTTCATGATTCAGGGCGGTGACCCTGAATCAAAAATGGCCCAACCAAATCAACGCCTCGGCGGCGGTGGTGGCAATTTGGAGCGTATTCCGTATGAATTTAAAACTAATCATGTTCATAAAAAAGGTGCGTTAGCGGCTGCTCGCGATAATAATCCCGAAAAAAAATCGAGTGCATGCCAGTTTTATATTGTGCAAGGCAAAAAAATGACTGACGACGAAGTAACGCTTGTTGCCCAACGCAATGGAATGGATTATACAACGCAGCAACGTGCCGAATACATGATTTTGGGCGGAACTCCTCGACTTGATAATAGCTATACTGTTTTTGGCGAAACCATTGATAATCTTGATTTGATTGATACAATTGCCAAACAATCAAAGGACTCCACTGACCGTCCGCAAGAAGACATAAAAATGAGTATTTCAGTTAATAAAATGCGTAAAAAGAAAATCGCTAAGAAATTCGATTATAAATATTAACCCCCATCGACAATTCTATTGTGGCTTCACTCAGGAAACTAAGATTTTTATAAACCAATGAAAAAAATTTTAATTACAGGCTCGAATGGCTTACTTGGTCAAAAACTTGTTGAATTATTGCTGAAGGCTAAAGACATTAAGGTAATTGCTACTGCTCGTGGCGAAAATCGTTTGCCGTTTGCTGAAGGCTACGAATATCATTCAATGGATATTACAAGCCGAGAACAAGTGCATAATGTAGTGGCAAATGTAAAGCCAAATGTGATTATACACACGGCCGCCATGACGAATGTTGACCAGTGCGAGAGCGAAAAAGATGCTTGTTGGTCTCAAAACGTAAGTTCGGTAGAATATTTGATTGAGGCTTGTTCAAAAATTGATTGTTTTCTCCTCCACGTTTCGACTGATTTTATTTTCGATGGAAAATCTGGGCCGTACAAAGAGGATGCCGAAGCAAATCCGATAAGTTTTTATGGTTGGAGTAAATACGCTTCCGAAAAACAGGTTAAAAATAGTAATATCCGTTGGGGAATTGCTCGCACAGTTTTGGTTTATGGAATTGCTCACGACATGAGCCGAACAAATATTATTTTGTGGGTGAAAAAGTCGCTAGAAGACGGTAAAAATATCAAAGTCGTAACTGACCAGTGGCGAACGCCTACTTTGGCCGAAGATTTGGCAAAAGGTTGTGCTTTAATTGCCGAACAAGAAGCCGAAGGTATTTTTAATATTTCGGGTAAAGATTTTTTGACTCCTTACGAAATGGCAATAATGACTGCCGATTATTTCAAACTCGATAAATCGCTGATTTCACAAGCTGATTCTACAACGTTTTCGCAACCAGCCAAACGCCCACCAAGAACAGGTTTTGACTTATCAAAATCACGGCAAGTACTTGGTTATAAACCAGTTAGCTTTACTGAAGGAATTGAAGTATTAGCAGGGCAGATTGGTAAATAAACCTATGAAGCAAAGAATATTTTAGCCTCATATATTTAAGAAGAAACCATATAAAGAATACATTACATGCAATAAATAAACTTGGAACACCTGTTGAGATGTGCCACGTTTATTTTCTACAAATAAAATTTCTTCCAGCGGATATATTCATCAACCACATCCGAAACCATATATCGAATAGATTTTCCTGCCTTGATTGAATTTCGGATAAATGTTGCCGAAATATCAAGTAATGGAGCTTCCACAAATTTTACTTTTGGATGAGTCTTGAAATTATGCTCGGCCGTATTGGGTCTTGGATAAACGTACAGTTCGTAATATTCAAGAATCTTATCATAGTTTTTCCAGTTTTCAAATTGCACCAAATTATCTTCACCCATGATTAGCTTAAACTCGTGGTTGGGGTGGCGTTCGGATAGCTTCGTTAGTGTATCAATTGTATAACTTGGCTTCGGCATTTGAAACTCAATATCATTGGCTTTCAGTTTATAATTATCCGAAATTGATTTTTCGACCATCGTCAGTCGGTCGAATTCATGCAGTAAACTTTTATTTTTCTTGAACGGATTTTGCGGCGAAACAATAAACCAAACCTGCTCCAAATCAGTGCAATTGGCCATTGTATTCGCAATAATCAAATGACCAACATGAATGGGGTTGAACGAACCAAAAAACAAACCTATTTTCATAATTTTATTTATCTGCCCCAAAAATACCAAATATTACAATTTGATTGGGCAAAATTAGGAATAAAAGAATAATTTTGTCAAATTTTACAAAATATAGCAATCTATATGAAAATTACTATCACAGGAGATTTAGGGAGTGGAAAAAGTACAATTGCTAAGATTTTATCTGAAGAACTTAATCTTAAATACCTTTCAACTGGTGCGATTCAGAGAGAAATTGCTCACCGATATGGCATGACAACTCTCGAGCTAAACAATCTGGCAGACACAAATAAAGAAATAGATAAAGAAATTGATGATAACCTACGAGCCTTAAATACTTTAGATAAAAACTTTGTTGTAGATTCTCGTTTAGGTTGGTTTTTTATTTCTTCATCAATAAAATTGTACTTTTTAATTGATATTGAAGTAGCCGCCAAACGAATTATGAGCGATTCGACCAGAATTAATGAAACAACTTATGCGACAATTCAGGAAACTGTCAAATCAATAGCATTAAGAAAAGGCAGCGAAAATAATAGATTTTTGAAGGAATACGGTGCTGATTGTGCTGATTTCAGTAATTTCGATTTGACTATCAATACAACTGAATTGAAAACTATGACGATTGCAAGGTTTATCACTAAGATAATCAATCAAAAAGATTTTCAACGAGGAGTTATTTGGTGTAATCCGAAGATTTTATTTCCTACTCAAAATATCAAAGAAACTTTCAATGATGATTTCGATGATTTGAAAGAACAAATTAATACTATGTCACCTTCATCAGAATATCCGATTTCAGTCATTGAAAAAAATGGCAAATGGGCTATTTATGATGGACACAAACGCACGAGCATTGCAATTCAAAATGGAGTTTCATTAGTTCCAGTAAAACTCATAGCAAAAAACGAAGAACTTCTACCCAATAAAATTTCAGCCAATGAGTATTTTGGTGATACAATCAAATCAGCGTCGCTTTATGATTGGGAAACGGCAAATAAATTTGAATTTTATAACCATCCAACCTTATAATTTCGCAAAAAAGCCATCAAATATTAAATTTGATGGCTTTTTTGATACGATTTACGCTCATTTAAAATCGCTAATAACTAATCAACAACTAAAGATAGTTATTGAGCTTTAATTCGATAAATATAAACCCTAAAAACAAAATTGCTAAACCAATTTTTGCCCTAATATCAATGATTATCGATTGCGGACAACATTTCTTTTCTACTTTCCCCTGCATTGCTTCCTTCACGCTTTTTTCTAGCTTATATGTCTCAATACACGGCATACAGGCATCCATGTTTAGTTTGAAGTGTTCAACTTCTTCAGCAGATGCAGAACCATCCAAAACGGCCTGTATCATTTTCATACATTTCTGCTGATTTTCACACTTTTGCTTCATTGTATATAATAATTATAGGAACAGTAATATTATTTGTTCACCTTGTGGTTTTAAGGTATTAACTATCTGATATTTCGATTTATTCAATACAAATTATTTCGACAAACAATTTGCTATCTCATGCGTTTGAACAAATAAGAAACAGTAATCTTTCAGAATTTGTTCAATTTGATGCCTAATCTACTAAACTTCTTCTTGGCTTTCTAATTCGTTTGTTTTATAACCCATCGACAAAGCATACGTTTTTAGTTTTTCTTTCAAGAGATTTCTGGCACGGTGCAATCTTGAGCGAACCGTTCCGATTGGAATATCCAAAATTTTGGCCATTTCCTCATAAGTAAAACCTTCAATATCGCACAAAATAATTACTGTTCTGAAATCAACTGGCAAGCTATTGAGTGCATTGGCAACTTCATCGCCAATCATGTCTTGCACGGTTTCTGTACGCAAGTCGGTTGTGGCATCCATTTCGGCATCTTCTGTCGAATTATAGGTTGTTTCAACATCTTGGTAATCGACCTTCGAAGGTTCTTTACTTTTCTTGCGATAATCGTTTATGAAACTGTTTTTCAGTATTCTAAATAACCATGCTTTTGCATTAGTTCCTCGCTCAAATGAATTGATAAAGCGGAATGCCTTTAAATAAGTGTCTTGTACCAAATCATTGGCATCATCTTCATCATTGGTGAGGCGAAAGGCAAAATTATACATGGAGTCTATGTGTGGCATAAACTCTTTATCAAAAACTGCGTATTTTTCTTTTTCGGAGTACCGTGCTATTACTTCTACGATTTCTTCTTCTTGTTCCATAGACTTTACTTTATAGTCAAGCAAAATTACAATTATTACACTAATATTAAAATGATTTGTTAGAATACCAAGATTGAATTTTTAAGTTTCCAAAAAAACTCCTTACTAATTTTGAAACAAACCTTCGATGATATAGGAATTTTATTTTTATAAATATCCGACAAAGAAAACAAGAAAAGCTTTTGTAAGAAAATATTTTTTGTGCGAAACAACTTATTTTGAGGATAACAGGGTGGTTTTGGTCAACGGTCTTTTAATAAAATAGATTTCACTTAATTTCTGTGGACTGAAGACCGAAAACTGTAGACTCTTCTCTACTTCCGATTATCGCCGCCATCCATCATGCTCAAGTAACTAAAATAGCGACTTTGGGCAATTCGCTCTTCCATTACGGCTTCTTTTACGGCACAATTTGGCTCGTCGAGATGCATACAATTATGAAATCGGCATAGGCTTATTATCTCCAAAATTTCGGGAAAATAATGCCCAATTTCCTCTTTTTCCATATCGGCAAGCCCCAATTCTTTAATTCCAGGTGAATCTATGATGAAGGTTTCGGGTGCGATTTCAAACATTTCGGCAAAAGTTGTGGTATGCACGCCTTTATTTGCAAATGTAGAAACCTCCGAAGTACGTAAATCTAAATCGGGGGCAATAGCATTGACCAAAGTAGATTTTCCAACGCCTGAATGCCCAGAAATTAGCGAAACCTTTCCTTTCAGGATATTAAAAAAATCATCAACACCTGTACCATCAAGAGCCGATGTGAAAATACATTTATAATTAAGGCTTTCGTAAAGCTCGGTTAGTTCGTGCTGATAGGAAATTTGTTCTTCATTGAGTAAATCGAGCTTATTGAAAACCAGCACCGTAGGAATACGAAACGACTCAGCTGCCACCAAAAAACGATCAATAAAACCGAGTGAAGTTCGTGGAAAATCAAGTGTAGCAATTAGCACCGCTTGGTCGAGATTAGTGGCCAATAAATGTCCATGAGCGGTTTTATGAACTGACTGACGAATGATGTAATTTTCTCGAGGAAGAATATCACTGATAATGCCCGCATTTCGAACCTCATCTTCTAATTCATAAACAACTTTATCGCCAACGGCAATTGGGTTTGTTACTTTAAAACCCTTGATTTTGAACTTACCTTTGAGACGACATTGCATAATAGTTCCTTCGTTGGAACGAACATCGTACCAAGAACCCGTCGAACGCATGACTAATCCAATGTTTTTGCTCAAAATTTAATTGTATGTATATGAGTAAAAATAATTAATCTTAAAATAGACTTAAAGAATTGCTTTTTGTTGAAAATGACTATCTTGATAAGCTTCATTTGAAATATTATATTTATTCAAATAAAAATAATATATTTGCATGAAAACCTCAAAATTTACCCAATTGCACACAAATTTAATAGACAAAAGAAAGAATATTTGCCGTAAAATAATTTTTTAAGTAAATTTTAAGTCTTTGTTACAACAAATATTGAAATTTTCCCGTTATTTGGTTGTTCAAAAACATTCAAAAGGTATATTTTAAACAAATTACAACAATGAAAAAGGGAGTATTATTCGGTTTAGCCGCTGTTGCTGTTGGCGTTGTAGTTTATTCTTTAAACAAAAAAGGAAAACTAACAATACCATTCAAGCCAACTACAAAATAATTCAGTTATGATGAATTGTAGCCATCATAGCAACCAATTTGCCAACATTCTGAATTTTTAGCACCTCGCATTTCTATTAAATATTGAAAATGTCGGGTGCTTTTTTTATGCTACAATCTGATTATAGAACGCCCATTTGGATGTTCCTACGAATGCTTCTGATACTCTGCCTTTAGCTTTTCTTTTTCAATCGGTACTACGCCCACGTGTTCGCAAACAAGACCGCCACCCAAATTTGACATTTCTGCAATAGCTTTCGGCGTAAGTTTAAGAGCTAAACACATGGCCGCTATACTCACAACGGTATCACCAGCACCCGAAACATCGGTAATACTGCGTAAATGTGCTTCAATATGATGGGTTTCACCCGCAAAATCTATTAAAACGCCATTTTCGGATAATGTTAGAAATACGCCATTAACTCCCAGAGTTTGTTTGGCTGATGCCACTGCCGCTCTGATTTCATCCAAATTTTTGGCATCAAAATCAATTTTTAGGCCCTCTTTTAACTCTTTCAGATTTGGTTTAAAAATATCCGTTCCTTGATAATGTAAGAAATTTCGCTTTTTGGGGTCAACGATTGTTGGAATACCTTTTGACTTCGCAAAACTTACGATCGCTTGGATACTTTCGGCATCTAAAGCACCTTTATCGTAGTCTTCAAAAATAATAACATCGCACGATTCGGCCAAAAGTTTAGCTTTTTCAATAAGTTTTGAACGCTCATCGGCATTGATGAGGCCGTCCATTTCGGAATCAATCCTCACAATATGCTGTGAACCAGCCAAAACACGTTGTTTTACTGTAGTAATTCGGTCATTGCTTTTTATAATACCTTCTGTTGGTAAATCATTGTCAATCATCAATTTAACCAAATCATTTGCATCAGAATCATTGCCTACGACAGTGCATAAAATGGCAGTACCTCCCAACGATTTTATATTCATTGCCACGTTTCCTGCCCCTCCTAAACGAATTTCTTTATTTTTTACATTCACCACAGGAATAGGAGCTTCAGGCGAGATACGCTCTACTTTTCCGAAAATATAAGAATCTATCATCACATCGCCTACAATCAATACTCGAAGTTTAGCGAAGGCATCAAAAATCTGGTTTGCTTGCATTATTATAATCAATTATAAACTTTCAATATAGAGAGATTCAAATCGCTGATTAAGGTTATAAAGGCGATTGTCTCACAGAATTTTCCATTGAAACCTTATTAAAATTAGTTTTATTTGTTTTAAATGATCTTTTTTCATAAATACATTTGCAAAACTACGGATTTTAGAATGATTTTTTAGGAATTAATACATTTTGGCTCGGAGATTGCGTTATTTGCAAGGCGACATATATAATTATACTTAAAAATAAAATAGATTTTATGCGTAAGTCTGTCCTATTTCTATTATCATCTTACTTTTTCTTTTCTGCATCTTACGAAAACGGGGGACTTTTTGCTCAGTCAATGGAACAACTCGGTTCGGCCGTTAATACCGAATTTAATGAACTAAATCCGGTTATTTCGCCCGATGGTAAAATACTCTATTTTGTGCGAGTGAGCCACCCATCTAATAATTATGGGGCAAAAGGTAGCCAAGATGTGTGGTATTCTGATAATAGAGATGGTTCATGGGCAATTGCTCGGCGAATGCCCAATAGCATCAACAAAGACCAGTATAACGATCTTTTCAGTATTACGCCCGATGGCAATACAATTCTGATTTCGGGAGTTTATAATGGTGGTCGTCGTGAAAACGAAGCGGGACTTTCAACTTGCAAAAAAACAAAAACTGGCTGGGGAGAACCTCAAAAAGTAATAATTCCGAAGTTTGATGTTATGTGTAAAGGTCAGTTTCTGACGGCTTGCTTATCGAATGATGGAAAAACGTTGATTTTGGCTTTTAGCGAAAAACGTAATAGCAAACAAGATGATTTGTATGTGAGTTTTTTGGGGAAAGATGGCAAATGGACAAGACCTGAAGGTCTCGGAGAAAATATTAATACTGGTGATACCGAAACTACGCCTTTTTTGGCTTCGGATAATTATACACTTTATTTTGCAACCGACCGTAAAGGCGGGCTAGGTGGAACTGACATTTGGGTATCGAAACGCTTGGATAGAAGTTGGAGAAAATGGTCGAAGCCAATCAACATGGGCGATATAGTAAACAGCGATGCCAATGAACTTTCGTATACGATTTCAGCTTCGGGCGAATATGCCTACATGAGTACCAAGAAAAATTCAGTCGGAAAAGGCGATTTAGTACGTTTCAAGCTACGTGCGGATAAGAAAATTGAGCCAACAGTCGCAGGAGTTCAAACTTCAAATAGTAACGTTGAAGAACAAACAAGTTTAAATGAAGGAAAAAGCCCTGTAAATACTCAAACAACTACCCCAACACCCGTTGTGATGATTAGTGGTAAAGTTGTCGACCAAAAAACTGGTTTCCCGATTGAAGCAAAAATTGTTTATCAAGACTTAACTGATGGTGAAGAACTAGGCGAAGCATACACAAACCCAGCTACGGGTGAGTACAAGATTGTATTGCCTTACGGTAAAAAATATTCTTATTACGCCATAGCCAAAGATTTTATTGCGATTGGCAAAAACATTGACCTTAGTGAAATAAAAGAATTCAAAGAAATTGAAGGCGATGACCTAAAATTGGTAGCCATCAAAGAAGGTGAAAAAGTGCCGCTCAACAACATTTTTTTTGAATACGCCAAAGCTATGCTACGCTCGGAGTCGTTTCCAGAATTAGATCGTATTGCTGAAACTTTAAAATCGAATATAAATCTAACGATTGAGATTCAAGGACATACCGATAATGTGGGCTCAAACGAAAGTAATTTAAAACTATCACAAGACCGAGCTGAATCAGTACGTAGTTATTTGTTATCGAAAAAACTTCCTGCGAATAGAGTTACCAGTACAGGTTTTGGTGAAAACCGCCCAATTGCAAGTAACGATACCGAAGAAGGCAAAGCAAAAAACCGCCGTGTGGAGTTTGTGATTGTGAAGAAGTAGATTTTTGTTGATAGTGCACAACGTAAAAGTAACTTTGTATTATTTTTCTGTTTACACGGCAATATTTTTTAAAAATTCACATAAAATTCATCATTTTTATGTATATTTAATACATGAAAGAATCAAAAACTTTACCACTTGACTTTATTATTGATAAGCTCACAAACTCAATTGAGAATAGTATAACGGGTGAAGTATTCGATACTGTTATTACTTTGCTAACAACTGAAGATAATAATAAAATTAAAAAATCAGATTAGCAATTTGATTGGGTTAAAGAAATCCAAGATAAAACAAAGAAAGTTTATAAACTCACAACTAGCAATAACTTAACAATTATACAAGGCTTACTTAGTATAGAAGACAAACAAGACCATATTTTTATGCACTTAATTGAAAGTGCCGAATTCAATAAAATCATAATAATGTTTATTTAGGAGTTCCTGGAAACCTTGTAGCTTTTGCCTGTAAGGTTTCGGTCGAAATGGGTTATGATGGATTTATCGCATTTGATGCAAAAACAGCACTCATTAAACATTATCAAGACACCCTTCATGCAACACATTTTAGAGGTTTGAGAATGTTTATAGAAACAAATGCTGCATTAAGGTTAATAAAACAATATTTTAAATCATAAAAAAATGGGACTAATTAAAGAACCAAAAGAAATTGATTTTACTGTTCAATCAGAACCTTGGACAGAAGAAGAACTTTTTGACTTTAGAAAGTTAATGAACGAGCTGAAATCAAAGAATTCAACTAAATCAATACAGTTGAAGTCAAAAAAAGCTTTAGATAAGAAATACGATTTGGTTTAGTTTTATAATATCACCGTCCGATTTCCAAAAATGAATACTCGGTCGTTGAAAACAAGTTTTAGTGCCTGAGTAAGCACCGACTTTTCTACTTCTTTTCCTTCACGAGCCATATCGGAAGCGGAATAACTATGGTCAACGTCTTTTACATTTTGGGCAATAATTGGCCCTTCATCAAGATTATTATTCACAAAATGTGCTGTTGCTCCGATGATTTTCACACCTCGTTCATAAGCCTGTCTGTAAGGATTTGCCCCAATAAAAGCTGGCAAGAACGAGTGATGAATATTGACAATCTTATTGGAATAATTCGATATAAACGCTGGAGATAGGATTCGCATGTATTTTGCCAAAACCAAATATTCTGGTTGATAAATCTCCAAAGTTCTTAAAATTGCTTCCTCGTGTTCTTCACGGGTTTTATGTTCGTGCGTGATATAATGAAACGGTATCCCGAATTTACTTACAAATGGCTGAAGCGTATTGTAATTACTCACTACGGCCAAAATATTGGCATCGAATTCATCAAAATGATAGCGAATCAATAAATCTGACAGGCAATGATGCTCTTTTGTGGCCAAAATCACTATATCTTTTTTCTTCTTGGGACTTATTCTTAAATTAATTTTAGGTGTAGCGATGGTTTCTCTTAAATCTTTCAACACTTTTTGAGGGTTGAGCTTATCGAACGACTCGAACTCGGTTCGCATAAAAAACTGTCCATCAACGCCATCCGTGTCGGGGCTAACGTACTCATCTTGCGAAATAATATTGCACTCGTTGCCAAAAAGCACACTTGTTACATGAAAAATCAAACCTTTGGCATCGGGGCCATCCATCAAAAGAATATGTTTTGCCATTATTTAAAACGAATTTAAAGATGTTTAGACTGATACGATTTTCAAAAACGAATTTTAGCATTTGAAAAAAGAATTTATGCAATTAAATTAATCAAAATTTAAGATTGCGAATTGCAAATTTTAAAATAAATTTACACACTACTTCCTGAAAGAATTGTGAAAACATTCAAAATATATCTATTTTTAGTCAGTTTATTAATAAATCATGCTGTTTTTGCACAAAAATCAATTGAAATCATCAAATTTCAAGATTTAAAACAATTGATGCAAAAAGATGATGGGATTTATATATTCAACTTTTGGGCGTCTTGGTGCAAACCCTGTGTTACCGAAATGCCTGTTTTTGAGACTTTGGCAAATAACTTTCATATTAATAAAGTATCGGTTATTTTTATAAGCCTTGATTTTAAGCGAGATTTGAAATTAATAGAAAAATTTTTGATCGAACATCAAATAAAATCAAAAATTTATCTGATTGATGAACCAGATTATAATAGTTGGATTGATAAAGTAAGTCCGCAGTGGTCGGGGGCGATTCCTGCAACGCTGATAAGCAATGGCACTCGTCAGGAATTTTACGAACAATCTTTTGACTATCAAAGCCTTAGCGATAAAATTAGGCACTTTTTTTAAAATACTTTTGTTTTTGTAAAGTTGGTGAACAATACAGATTGGCACAACCATTTTTTAAATATTTAAGCAAATGAAAAAGCAGGGTTTAATCATTGGGGCAGTATTTTTGAGCTGTATTTTCGGGGCAACACAAATAATTATGGCTAAGCCATTGACAGATTTGCCCGAAACTACCATAACATCACCCATTGGCTATGCTTTGGGTGATGTAGTTTCGGATTTTAAACTCAAAAATATTGATGGTAAAATGATTTCTTTGGCTGATTTTCAATCGGCAAAAGGTTTTATTATTGTTTTTACCTCCAATCATTGTCCATTCTCAAAGTCGTACGAAGACCGAGTTATTGCTCTCGACCTTAAATATGCTTCGCGGGGCTTTCCAGTGATTACGATAAATCCTAACGACCCTGAGGCTTACGAAGAAGATTCGTTTGCTAATATGCAAAAACGTGCCAAAGAAAAAGGCTATCCATTTCCGTATTTGACTGATGATACGCAGCTTGTATCAAAGGCATTTGGTGCGATGCGTACGCCTCAAGCCTATGTTTTAAAAAAAGAAGGTGGGAAAATTATAGTGAGTTATCTTGGTGCTATCGACGATAACGCTCAAGACCCTTCAGGCATCACAAAACGTTACGTTGAAGATGCTGTATATAACCTTTTGGCAGGAAAGCCAATTGTGACAACAAGCACAAAAGCCGTTGGTTGTGCCATTAAATGGAAAAGTTGAAGTGACTTCGCTAAATTAAGTAGAAAACACCGCTGACTTGTGGATTAACAATCAATGACTCCAAAAAATATATCTGCCATCTGTAAAAACAGGTGGCTTTTTCTTTTTTATTAACGAACTTTGTATCTATCTGAAAAACGAGATTCTGAGCGATAGAATCACTAGTTTCCAAGCAATAAATTACCAGTAACCACATATGAGCAACAAACTTCCCCCAATATTTCCTCCGCAAAGAATGGAGAAACTCATGGCTTTTGACAGGCTTTTGACCATAATGGACGAACTCCGTGAGCAATGTCCGTGGGATAAAAAGCAAACCATGGATACGCTTCGCCATTTGACTATTGAAGAAACGTATGAACTTTTAGACGCTATTTTGGAGAAAGATTTACCCGAAATCAAGAAAGAATTGGGCGATGTTATGCTACATTTAGTGTTTTATTCAAAAATTGCTTCTGAAACTGGTGACTTTGATATGGCAGACGTGCTTAATGGTATTTGTGATAAATTGGTTTCTCGCCACCCACATATTTATGGTGATGTTATTGCTGAAACCGAAGAAGAAGTGAAGCGAAATTGGGAACAATTGAAACTAAAAGAAGGGAATAATTCGGTTTTAGGAGGCGTTCCGAAGTCTTTACCAGCATTAGTAAAATCAATGAGGATTCAAGAAAAAGCTCGTGGCGTAGGTTTCGACTGGGAAGAGAAAAGTCAAGTTTGGGCAAAAGTAGAAGAAGAAATGGGCGAATTTAAGGAAATGTTTGATGTAGAAACCGACCAAGCCATTGATAAAGAAAAAGCCGAAGGCGAATTTGGCGATTTGCTTTTCTCATTAGTCAATTATGCTCGTTTTATTGATATTAACCCCGAAACAGCTCTCGAACGCACCAATAAGAAATTTATCAAACGTTTTCAGTATCTTGAAGAAAAAGCAAATGAAGCCAATAAAAACCTAAAAGATATGACCCTTGCCGAAATGGATATTTTTTGGGAAGAAGCGAAGAAGTTATAAAAGTTTATGTAGGACAGGTTTGTAACCTGTCAAATCGCCACTAACTGACAGCTTACGTAGCTGTATTACATTTTATGCCAAGAATACTTGCTATTGATTACGGTGCTAAACGAACAGGTTTGGCAGTAACCGACCCATCAAAAATTATTGCTTCGGCACTCGAAACCGTTCCGACCGATAAGTTGTTAGAATATTTAAAGAAATATACCCAAACCGAAACAGTAGAAGCTTTTGTGGTCGGGATGCCTAAAAATCTTGATGGAACCACTACCGACGGAACGCCTTATGTCGAACGTTTTGTGGTTGAATTAAAAAATATTTTCCCCGAAATACCTATTCACCTGCATGATGAACGTTTTACTTCAAAAATGGCCATACAAACCATGATTGCGGGAGGAATGAAGAAGAAAGACCGACAAATAAAGGGAAATATTGATAAAATCAGTGCTGTAATTATTTTGCAGAGTTTTATGGAAATTTAAAATTGACTCATTCAAATATGTTTCAACAATTATTTAAAAAAATAAATAAAGCTGTGGATAAAAATCCGATTTTATCCATCGTAAACAAGCCTGATGCGATTAATGCAAAGAAGATGGAAAAAATTTTACTAAAGCATCTTCCTGCAACTACTGTCACATATTGCATTGATTTGTGGCAAGAACAACCTTTTTCGTTTAAAATTTCACGCACACGAAGCAGTTGTTTTGGAAATTATATTTTTCGTGATGGTCAACACAAAATTACCATCAATCACGACCTCAATTCTTATGCTTTTTTGGTAACATATATTCACGAAATTGCTCACCAACGAGCATGGCTCAATAAAGGCCGAAAACGAATAGAACCACACGGAAAAGAATGGAAAAGAAGTTTTCAAGATTTAATGTTACCGTTGCTCAGCGAAGAGCATTTGCCACAAAAACTACTTTTACCGTTGAGTGCCTATATGCAAAATCCAGCAGCATCTTCGGTGAGTTATGCACCATTGGCCGAGGCTTTAAGAAGTTTTAATGAAGGTGAACAAGTTGGCCTTTCTTTGGAAGAGTTAACTGATAATCAATGGTTTGAATTTCGTGGAACAGTTTTTCAGAAAATCGAAAAACGACGAACGAGAGTATTGTGTTTGGAGAAGCAATCGAAACGCCGATATACAATTTTAGCATCAGCACTTGTCAATCCACTGTAAGTTTTTTTTATGAATGAAATGCTAGAAAACAAAAAAATAATACCATTTTTACTCTTGCCCGAGCGAAGTCGAGGGGCGAGAAGTGCGAATGCTTTTTTCTTTTTAATCAACCTCACTTTTTCTATTCTAATCTCTGTTTTTTCTTACGCACAATCATCTGTTTTAGCCGCTGGCGAGTGGTATAAAATTTCCACAACTCGCACTGGTGTACACAAAATTGATGCCGCATTTCTAAAAGATGCTGGAATCGACATTACGAAACTCAATCCTAAAAACATACGTATTTTCGGAAACGGTGGCGGTGTTTTACCTCAGGCAAATAATACACCTCGTGCAAAAGATTTAATCGAAAATCTAATTGAAATTATAGGCGAAAATGATGGCAAATTCGACGTTTCAGATTACATACTTTTCTATTCTGAAAGTCCGCATAAAATCTTGTACAATACTATTAATCAACAATTTATCCACCAAAATAACCCTTATTCAGATACTACTTTTGTTTTTCTGAACATCTCCGATATTAAAGGTTTACGTATCAAAAATCAAACTTTGGTGAGTTCTATCAACAACATCAGCACCTTTGATGATTTTAGTTTCCACGAACTCGACCAAAAAAATGTCGTGAGTTTAGGTGGGAGAGATTTAGGCGGTTCGGGACGTGAGTGGTACGGCGAATCATTTGGTGTAAGTCCAAATATAAGTTTTGATTTAAAAACCGAAGGAATCGTTCTGAATTCGAGCATCAAACTTACGTCCGCAATTTTGGGAGCATCTTTCTCCACAACAAAAATTAGTATAAAATTTAATGTCGACTCTCTCATTGGCGAGCAAAGCCTTCGAGCCATCGGTACAGGTACTTACGACATTAAGGGCAACGAAAATATCCAAACTTTCACGGCTATTTCAAACGGAAAAAATACACAAAAACTCACTTTCAATTTCAATAAAAATAGCCAAAGTACGTCGGTTGCCTATTTGAATTATTTTGAGTTACAAACCAAACGAAAATTACAGTTTTATGAGCAACAAACACACGTCCGTTCGATTGAAAGTTTAGTTAATAAAACCTCTAACTTTATTATTAGTCAAGCTAATGTTACCCAAAAAATTTGGGATGTGACGAACACTCTTTTGCCCGAAAACATTCCTTTTAAAATCAATAACTCCGAAGCCGGTTTTGGAACAGAAACACAGAATAAACTCAAAACTTTTGTGCTTTTTTCAAACAATAATTTTCTCGAGCCAAACTCCATTCAAAAAGTAGGCAATCAGAATATTCGGCAAACACAAACCCCTGATTTACTAATACTTACCATCAAAAACTGGCATGAGCAAGCGGAGCGTTTGGCCGAATTTCGTCGAAAAAACGATGGTTTATCTGTGGCCGTATTTGATATTGAACACGTTTATAACGAGTTTTCTTCGGGAAGCATCGACCCTACCGCTCTCAGAGATTTTGGGCGTTTTTTATGGCAAAAAAATCCTGCAAAATTAAAGTATCTACTACTCTTTGGAGATGCAAGTTTTGATTATAAAAACATTAATCAATACGCTTCAATTGAAACTAAACTACAAATTCCTACCTACGAAAGTAGAGAATCGCTCCATCCAGTTAGAAGTTTTTCTTCGGATGACTACTTTGGATTTTTTGATGATAACGAAGGTTATTGGCAAGAAGACTACTTAGGTAATACAAATCTCGAAATTGGCATCGGGCGCTTACCTGTTAAGAATATTGAAGAAGCGAAAAATGTAGTTGATAAACTCATTCATTATGCCCGCACGCAACGCACAGCAGGTAGTTGGCGACGAAAAATTAGTTTCGTTGCCGATGATGGTGATTCTAATATTCACCAAAAAGATGCCGATGACATTTCGGAAGTTATGCTAAAGACATCTAAAGACCTAATTATCAATAAAATATATTTAGATGCTTTTCCGCAAATTGCTACTGCAAATGGAGCAATATCACCCGAAGTGAACAAGGCTCTGAATAAAAGCGTGATTGAAGGTGCATTGATAATCAATTACAGCGGTCACGGCGGCATTGATGGTTGGACAGAAGAGAAAGTGTTGACAAGAGAACAGATTCAAAGTTGGCGAAATCTTAATAATATGCCGCTTTTTTTAACTGCCACTTGTTCATTCGGACGCTTCGACGACCCAGGTAGTGTTTCTGGGGCTGAAATGGCGATATTGAGCCCTAAAGGGGCAGCAATTGGCTTGCTCACTACCACACGGCCTGTTTATTCTAATACTAATTTCTTGTTGAACAATGCTTTTTATCAAGCATTTGCACAAAAAAATACTAATCCAAATCTGCGGCTGGGAGATATTTTCAGAATCACAAAAAATAATTCTTTAGAGGGTTTCATTGATGGCAAAAAGTATTTTAGCGATGTTTTCAATAGAAATTTTTCACTTTTGGGCGATCCATCAATGCAGCTCGCTTATCCTTTTGAAAAAATTGTCTTGAGTAAAATCAATGGAACTTTACCTGATAAACAAGTTATCAAAGCTTTATCGAAAGTAAGTCTGGAAGGAGAAATTGTTAATTCGACCGATGGTTTAAAGAAAAATAACTTTAATGGCAAAATTCTCGTCTCTATTTTTGATAAGCCTTCTGAAGTAAGCACACTCGGACAAAAAACCGAAAAATTTCGTTATAAAACTTATCGAAATCAGATTTTTGAGGGCATAGCTGAAGTAAAAAATGGAGCATTTAAAGTGAATTTCGTTGTTCCCAAAGACATCAATTATCAAATTGGTGCTGGTCGTGTAAATTTCTATGCTATTTCGACCGATAGCACGCTTGATGCTTCTGGAAGCTATAATGAGCTAATGATTGGCGGCAGCGAAACCAACATTTTGAGCGATACAAAAGCTCCAATAATCAATCTTTCGATTGATAAAGACAACCAGCTTGAAGCCCAAATTTCGGATGAAAATGGTATCAATGTTTCGCAAGCTGGCGTCGGACATGAAATGATTTTAGTGTTGAATGATACGCTGCAAATCGTTGCAAATCAATACTTTACTAGTACGGATGATTATAATAAAGGTATTTTAAAATATAATTTTGGCAAACTACCTGCTGGGCAATATGCTGTTAAACTAAAAGTTTGGGACACCTATAATAATTCAGCCGAAGAAACGTTAAGATTTATAGTAGAAAATGTTGGATTGAAGATTTCAAAGGCATATAATTACCCAAATCCTGTTGAAAACAACACCAATTTTTATATCGAACATAATGCTGAAAATCAAGATTTGACCTTCACTTTAGTGATTTTTGATAGTGAGGGAAAGCAAGTTTTTAATCAAACAGAAACCTGTTACCTTTGCGATAAGTATTTGAATCTTGGCATGAAAATTGAACCTAAATACTGGAAATTTGGGACCTATTTCTACCGTATTTCTGTTGATTCTATCTCTGAAAATAGCACCTCATCATTTTCTGGCAAAATGGTTTTTTGGAAGTAATCAAGAAAATAAGTTATATTTGAACTCGTAAAACTAAAGACTAAAACATATTCTAAATAGATTAGTACCCGTTAATAGGGTAGAATATTAAAAAATCTCACATGAAACGCAAATTTGTAGCCGTTTTGGCAAGTGTAGCTTTAATGAATGCTTTGACAAGTCAAGCACAAGTAAATAATAAATCCATACAAAGAACTCTTTCTCCATCTGTACCATTTCTTCTTATCTCTCCAGATTCGAGAGGAGCAGCATTGGGTGATGCAGGGGTAGCTTCTTCGCCAGATGCCAACTCTATTTATTGGAACACTGCCAAATTAGTTTTTATTGATAAAAATCTTGGTACTACAGTTTCTTACACTCCTTGGCTACGTGATTTAGTGGATGATATGGGTTTGTTAAACGCTGGAATGTTCAAAAAAATTGACAAAAATTCTGCTTTCGGAGCGTCGTTAACCTATTTTAATCAAGGAGAAATTCAGTTTACAACTGCCACAGGTCAACCAAATGGCACATTTCAATCAAGAGATTTGAACATTACGGCAGGATATTCTCGCAAAATTGGCAGAGATTTTTCTACTGGTATTAACTTAAAATACATTCACTCTAATTTGATTGGAGCTCAAGTAGTAAACGGTGTAGCAAGTAAACCAGCAAGTAACGTTGCGGGTGATTTGTCGGTTTTTTATACCAACGAAAAACCAAGTGCTAAAAATAAAGACGGTGGCACAAGATATTCGGCCGGAGCTGTAATCTCAAATATTGGCGGTAAAATCAATTATGGTCGTGGAGCTTTTTACATTCCAACTAACCTCAAAGTTGGTGGTGCTATAAACCTCAAAATTGATGCACACAATCAATTTAACTTTTTGTTAGACGCCAATAAATTATTGATACCTACGCCACCATTGAGAGATAGTAAAGGTGCTATTGTCAAGGGAAGAGACCCAGAGAAAACAGGTGTAATTGCTGGCATTTTTGGTTCTTTCACAGATGCTCCAGATGGATTAAAAGAAGAGTTAAGAGAAGTTACATTATCAGCAGGAGTTGAGTATTGGTATAATAATTTCTTTGCAATTCGTGGAGGTTATTTCATCGAAAACAAAACCAAAGGTGGAAACAAATACGTAACAACTGGTTTGGGCTTTAAAATTAATAATTATAACATAGATTTGGCTTATTTAGTACCAACTTCGCAAGGTAGCCCCCTGGCAAATACTTGGAGAATTACTTTAATATTTGACCTAGATGCAAAGAAATTAAGTAACCCAACAGAATTTTCTACTGAGAATCAGTAATTTGGTAGTATAATCCTATTACTATCTCTCTAAAAAATAACTTACCTCATACTTTGGACTTAAATTTTTTTATAAAAAAACAAACGAGTCATATCTATATTAAGATATGACTCGTTTGTTTTTAATCGAAAAATTATTGATAAGCGATAGCCGTTTGTTTCTGAGTTCCAAGGTTTTCGATACCTAATTCCACTACATCACCTGGCTTAAGATATTTCGGAGGTTTAAAACCAAGCCCTACGCCCGCTGGTGTTCCTGTTGAAATCACATCCCCTGGCAATAAAGTCATAAATTGGCTCAAATAACTCACTATCAATGGAATATCAAAAATCATATCGTCAGTATTTGAATCTTGTAATAATTCTCCATTTAGTTTGAGCCATAAATCAAGTTTTTGAGGGTCGCCAACTTCATCAATGGTTGCTAAAAAAGGCCCTAATGGTGCAAATGTATCACAACTTTTGCCTTTTACCCATTGTCCGCCACGCTCCAACTGAAACTCACGCTCGCTATAATCATTGTGCAAGCAATAGCCCGCAATGTAGCTCATCGCATCTTCTTTTTCTATATAACTTGCTTTTTTGCCAATTACAAACGCCAACTCAACTTCCCAGTCAGTTTTCACCGAATTTTTTGGAATAATTACATTATCGTTTGGCCCACAAAGAGCAGTTGTCGATTTAAAAAACACAACTGGTTCGGTTGGTTTAGGCATATTTGATTCCAAGGCGTGCTTGGCGTAGTTAAGCCCAATACAAATGATTTTTGATGGTCGTGCCACGCATGAAGCCAATCGTACATCGTCAGCAACAGTTGGGCAATTATCAGCATTTGTACTTAGCCAAGTACTTAGTCTTTCAATGCCGTTAGTGGCAAAAAAGTTTTCATTATAATCTTCGCCAAAAGCCGAGACATCAATTTTTTTGCCGTCGGAGAGAATCACTCCTGTTTTTTCGTTAGTTGGTTCGCCAAAGCGGAATAGTTTCATGTAAAATTTTGAATGATTTATTGATAGAATGAGTGAATACTTACTAGCGATTTATTACTTTAACAACGAATTTAATCATTTCAATAAGTGCCCTAATTAACTAATAGACAGTCTTTTAGCTGTTTTCAAATTTATCGATTAATATTATCCTATTACTTAACTCAATAACAGTAATTTAATTTTTTTCTTGATAATTCTTAATTCGTAATTCTTCATTTTCTCCATTGACCATCAGCAATATATCGTCAAGATATTCTCTTGAATTGCTTAGTCTTGGTACTTTGTTTTGTCCACCCAATTTACCTCGTTTCGACATCCATTGATAGAAAGTGCCGTTTTCTACAAAATGTACTTTTGGGAGCAATAATGCCATGTTTTTGTATCGTTTGGCATCATAGTCGGAGTTTGTTTTTCGGAGTGAATTATCAAGCGTTTCGATAAATAGTGTTTCATTTTCAGGCTTTTTGGAGCATTCAATTATCCATTCGTGGCAACCTTTGCTACCATCTCCCATGTAAACTGGCCCAGCCGTGTAGTCGGCTATCGTGGCACTCGCAACGGCACAAGCCTCGGTAATGGCCATATCGGCATTTTCGATAACCACTTCTTCACCAAAGGCGTTGATAAAGTGCTTCGTTCGGCCACTAACTTTTATTCTGAATGGGTCGATTGAGGTAAATTTGATGGTATCGCCAATTTTATATCGCCAAAGCCCTGCATTTGTCGAGATTACGAGAGCATAATTTTTATCAAGTTCTACTTCTTCGAGGATCAATGTTTTTGGATATTCTTTGTCCCATTCTTCCATCGGAATAAATTCATAGAACACACCATAGTCAAGCATGAGAAGCATTTCTCCTACCCTACTGAGTTCATCTTGAATCGCAAAAAAACCTTCTGAGGCGTTGTAGGTTTCAAGATATGTAACTTGGTCAGATGGAAAAAGTTTCGTTAGGAAGAGGTCTCTGTAAGGCTGAAAAGCCACTGCCCCATGAACGAAGACTTCAAAGTTTGGCCAAATCTCAAGTATATTTTTTTTACCCGTTCGTTCGAGAATATTTTCAAGCAAAACAACTGTCCAAGTAGGTACACCCAAAATACTCGTCACGTTTTCTTGGGTGCAAATCTGAATCATTCGCTCCATTTTTTCTTCCCAATTATCAAGCAAAGCAACTTCACTTGGCGGTGTACGAATAAAATCAGCCCAAGCGGGAAGATTTTTTGTAATTACTGCTGAAATATCACCCGCCTGCGTATTGGCATTGAACGGATTTGGATGAAGTGTTCCGCCAATCGACAAGCCTTTTCCATCATAAAGTTTTGCTTCGGGGCGGTTATTGAGGTAGAGCGTCATCATGTCTTTCCCACCTCTATAATGACAATCTTCGAGAGATTCTTCCGAAACAGGAATAAATTTACTTCTTGAATTGGTCGTACCAGAAGATTTTGAAAACCACTTGATTTCAGATGCCCAAAGTACGTTTTGCTCACCTTTCAGTACTCGCTCAATATATGGGTATAATTCTTCATAGGTCGAGATTGGTACTCTCTCCTGAAAATCCTTGATAGTATCTATGCTGCTATAATCGTATTTTAAACCCCACTCCGTGTATCGAGCATTTTCGATAAGGTCGTGGAAAATACGATGTTGAGTGTCTATCGGGGTACGCAAAAATTGCTCAATGCGTTCGATTCGACGTTTAAGAAAAAAACTAAGTATATCGTTAAGCATGCTCATTTGGTGGCTTGAAAGCACCAAACTCTTTCAAAACACAGGTTTTATTAGTGATTTGTAGTTTGTGATTCCAAAATTCTTTGGAAAATTAGGCTTTTTTTCTGAATCTCACAAACCTTTCGCTCTATCAGGATAGTCGGTTATGAGTCCATCACAGCCAACGGCTTTTACTTTTTCCATATCTTCTCGCTTGTTTACTGTCCACGGTATTATTAATATACCCAATTCGTGTAGTTCTTTTACTCGTTTTTCGGTAGCTTGTACAAAATATGGACTCCAAATTTGGGGTTTAAAACCCAATTTATCCAAATTAAATTGCACTTCATTATTATCCATAGGCTCAATCAAAGCTGAAAGTGCTATCAACTTATATTTTTTTTGCTCTATTTGTTGATGCCAAAATTTCAAGACATTATAATCGAAACTTTGTAAAGTTACTCTTTCGGGTGGCAGTTGTTTGATAATAATTTGATAGACTAAATCCGAAAACTCTTCTACTCTTGGCTGCGAAATATCGTATTCTTTTTCCTCACTCTTAATCTCGATATTATATTTTAAAGGCTTTACTCCCTTAGCTTGTGCATATTTTTCGCTTTCACGAATCATATCTTCAAGGAGTGGTTTATAAACCGCCATTTTTTGTTGTTCCGGATAATCTTTATTGCCTCTCAGCCCAACATCATACTTTTTGATTTCTTCATAAGTAAGCTGATACAAATTACTTTGGTTTTCCTTTGTGATAAATTTGCCAGCCGGGTCGGTGGTGCAATTTGGATTGAAGAAAGGGTCGTGCGAAACAACTACTTTCTTATCTTTTGAAATGATAAGATCCAACTCTAGTGTGTGCACGCCCAAATCAATTGCTTTCTTGAAAGCAGGAATTGTATTTTCGGGCATCAATCCTCTACTACCACGATGACCTTGTATCTCAAATTCCATGTTTTGAGCAAAAGTTAAGATTGGAAAAATCAAAAATAATAAAGTTTTCATGTTTTTTGTAGAGCGAACCAATTGATAATTACATGCTGTTCGCAGATAAAATTAAAATATTTATTTCCTAAACATTCCACCAATAAGTAAACTTCAAGACCAGAGCACGGTTGCGTACTTGGAATGTATCTGAAATATAATTATCGGTATAAACCAAAAATAAATCTGATGCTGGACTATATCGCCACTGTAAACGAGTATTCAGATTCATGTTTTTGGTTTGATTATTAAACTGTAAGAAATTGGTAAAAAACAGTTTATTAGTGAAAGTTACATCAATTTTTGGACCGATCAACCAAAAGCTATATTGTTTATTGATTAATTCTTTCAGTAAAACGGCATCATTTTTAAACTCTAGACGATTATAATTAGCCGCAATTGTCATGGCCACATAAGGCTGGAAACGATAACCAACTTCACCATTCAGACGCAAACGTGTGCCATTGGCATAATAACCGCCATATCGACTCGAAACCAAATAAGTTAATAATGCTTGTGGTTTTGAAGTATAATCAAACCCAAACGAATTCCATTGATGTTGGCTACCTTTTGGTAAAAATACTCCAGCATAGTTTGTAGGGTCAAATTGATTGAGCAAATACACATAATTATGAGCCACCCAAGCCATCAAGGTGCTTGTTTTTCGGAAGTTTACACGATAGGCCAAAAATTTCTCGTTTTCGGTTTCTTTTGAAAAATCATGTAAAAAATAATGAGTAAACATAGTTGTTGGACCGTGACTTAACACCTTTTTCGATGATTTAGGAAAAAATAAATAGCCCATTTGAGGATTTAGTTTTCCGTAATTTAAACGAGGAACATAGCCTACTTCTGCAGAATAATTTGTGCCGACTTGCTCAAATTGTAGGCCAGCAGTCCAGCGTTTATTGGTATAAAGTATATTTCCTGCCAAAACACCATCATTGGGTTTTGTACTTGGTGTAAAAGATTTTAGGTAGAGTAATTTTCCTGTCCAAGCGTTGTTTTTTGAAAGAATATTATATTCAACACCGATATTTCGGTTATATTCACTTATGTTTTTCGTGTCAGTAACCGACTGATAGTCAAGCGTTTGTTTATTAACAAACATTACTGCAATATTTGAGCGTGCAAAAACCCTACGTTGTAAAGCAATCACACCAAAATTTTGAGCATTCGATATAACATCATTCTTGCCTGTTTGCATATCCATAAAGCCGATTCGCCAATCTTTGTTTAGTTTTCCACTCACTCTAGCACCAAAACGAATTGGCGTATTTAAACCAATACGGCGAGAGAAAAACGGTCGGATATTTTGATAACCAAAGTTTGAGAATAAATCACCATTTTCTAAGAAAAACTGACGTTTCTCCGGAAATAACAATTCAAAACGGTCAAGATTTGTCTGTTGTTGGTCAACTTCTACTTGCGAAAAATCAGGGTTTACTGTAAGGTCGAGATTTATAGAGGAAGTCAATCCAACTTTTGCATCAAAGCCTACGTCACCCCTATAATTGCTTGGAAGTTTCTTTTCTTGATTGCGAGATACACCCCCCAAAATAAAAGGAATTATCGAAATATTCGATGAGGCCGTTGGCGGTTCTTCATCCCAAATTAACGAAGCTGCATAAGCCAAAGATGCCGTAGGAAACTGACGTGGAACAGGAGCCCAAGCTGATTTTTCGGTTGTTTTAAGGTCTAATCGGCTGAAATTTATTCCCCAACGTTTAATTCCTTTTTTATATCGAAGTGTTTTAAATGGAATAGCACATTCCCAAACCCATTTTTCATCGTCATATTTTACTTCTGAAACCCATTTGTTTTCCCAAGTCAGACTAATACTACTGCCATTAAACATGAGTCCGTCCCATTGGGCTCCCATGGCATTTGCTCCGAACGAAAAACCATTTGTTTGATCGTCAAAAGTATCAATAAACAACAAATCATTATCGTTTTTTCCAAAACTAAAATCTCTTTTCAATGATTCTACCATATAAGGGCCTGGGAGTTTGTCATAATTGATAAAAACAACGTAAAGATTTTTTTCATCATAAGTCATTTTTACATCTGTACGTACTTTTGCGTAGCTCGTATCCATCGGTAAAACTTGATGAAAATCAGTAGCCAATTGAGCATCAGCCCAGGCTTTTTCATCAACAATTCCATCAATTTTTAGCGGTGAAGTGGCACGACGGATGCGATATTCTACTTTTTCGTTTTTACTTTGGGCAAAAGAGAAGAGAGAATTGAGTATAAGAACGGCAATAAATAGGTTTTTGAGCATTGTAAATTTAAAATGTAGTTTATATATTACAAAACTACGTTTTTTCTGTACTTTTTACTTACGATTACGCCCAAATGGTTGAAAATAGCGACAAATTACTTTTAAAATTAAAAACCAGTTCGTGGAAGAACTGGTTTTTTCGTTTCCCCAGAGTCTCCGTTTTTCACGGTACTCCGAGGCATTGGTCTTTGTTTTTTGGAGAATGTTTTTCACTCCTTATTCGCATTGACCCTCGCCCTCAGAGTCCCCTACGTGCCTTCGGGAGACTCTGACGGAACGGAAAAACAACCTTTTTGTAAGCTGTTTGAGCGGAATGCACATTGCTCGTTTGATTATCGAAAACAACCGAGTAGTTGGCGAAGAAAGATTATTAACCGAAGAATCTCAACGATTCCGTGATGTAACACAAGGCAAAGATGGTGCTTTA
>CAMAQF010000036.1 GCA_945860265.1 Emticicia agri
GCAATGCTTACAGCATCGATGCTTTTATCTTCATAAACCTTACGTAAATCTTCTTCGATGTTTACTTTTTTGTTGTATTTTTCTTCAAAAGCCTTTGCTCCAGCTTTCAGTACTACGTTATCTACATCGCAAAGTGTGGCAACTTCCACATTATCTAGTGACATAAATCCTTTAATGTGGTCTTTTCCACGGCCATTAATACCAATAACTGCCACTCGCATTCGGTCGTTTGCACCAAAAGCAGTGGATGGGATGATGGTCGGCATGGCCATCATGGCAAGCGAACTCGGAACGGTTGCCTTGAGAATATCTCGGCGAGTAAATTTTTTCATTTTTTGCTGAATAGTTTGAGGTTGAATAGAGATTATGGTAAAACAATTATCTAAATTTACTTAAGATTATAACCAACTAGAATTAAAATATATGCTACTTTATACATTAACCACGTTCAGATTCGGAAACCCGATTTAGGACATGACGATGATGAAAATTCCAAATTAGGCTTGCCATGAAATATTTACTTCAAGGTCAAAGCTTAAAAGGCTTGATTTAGTCTAATTCACGGACTAAAGGGCTTGCTTACAATAATTTGTATTTGAAATGCTTGACCTAAAAAAAATTTATAGACTTTAAAAACTTTAAGCTAATGCATAAGTTGGAAATCTATGCTACTCTTTAGCTCCAATAATTTGATAAATTCTTCCATCGGCTTTGGTCATGACATACATTTCTCCTTGAGAATCAATGCCAAAATGCAAGTCGATTCTTTCATTGCCACACAAATTTCTGAGCGTTTCGGGCTTGCCATTGAGCGTGAGTTGCCATTCTTTTGTTTTTGCTGTTTGCCCTTGTTTGAGGTCTGCTACATCTAAATAAAACAATCTTCCCGAAGGAATATCTCCAAATAAATATTTTCCTTTTAATGCTGGAACTAAATTTCCTGTGTATTCATAACCACCAGTAATAGCTTTGGCTTCATCATGGTCGAAAGTTGCTACTGGATAAGTTATGTTATAAGTTTTGTCATTGACGGGTAGGGGATAAACTTTATTCATATCACCATCGGTATGTATGACAAATTTTCCTTCTCTTATCGGCCATCCATAATTCAGTCCTGCTTCGATTTTGTATAAAGATTCGATATTGACGTGGCCGATATTTACTGTTAGCATATCGCCTTTGCTCGTCCACATGATTCGGTGCGGGTTTCGGAAACCGCTGGCAAATATTTCTTTTAAAGCTTTTTTATTGGCTGATTTTTCGTAAGGATTGCTATCAGGAGTTCCATATTTGCCATTTTTACTATTTCTGCCTGATGGGTCGATACGTAAGATTTTACCCCAAATTTGCTCTTCTTTGTTAGTCAAGAATGCATAACCATTTTCTGCTGCTCCGCCATCGCCAATTCCAATATATAATAATCCATATTCAGCATCGCCTTTTTTTGCCATTGGATTAAATACAATTTCCTGTACACCATGAATGACCGAAACAACATTTACTCGCATCATTTCACGAGGTTTTCCAGTGAAAATTCCTGAAGTAGGATTATCGATTTTCCATTCGGTAAGTACCCATTGAAGTGAAACTTTTATTGAATCAGCATAAACAAAATCAGCTTTTGCTGAACCTGTCTTTTCACTATGCGTGGTGTAAAGCAAGCCATTGTTGAGAAAATCAGGATGAAATGCAAAACTCCCCAAACCAGACGCTAAACCTGGTTGATGAATAAAATTTGGCATCAATTGGGTAAAATCCATGTAAACAACTGGTGTATTACCCTCCATTTTATACAACTTTCCTCGTAAATCATTTACAAAAATCTGACCTGTTTTTGGTTGAGGAGTAAATTTTGTGATACGAGTAAGTGGATATTTTCCATTTTCGCTCGATACAGGAAATTGCGAAAATTGCTTTACATCAATGACAAGATTAGAAACTTCGATTGGCTCAGGAATTGGATTTTTGAGACCTTCGCCATAGTCTTTTTTTAAGTTACTTTTGATGGGTTTTGTTGTAGCTAAATAATCAACAATAGCATCAAGTTCGGTTTCATTTAAATAGCTATACGATGGCATGATTGCCTTTTTGTTTTTCAGAAAAACTTGCGTGGCTCGTTCATCACCTGCTGCAATGACGTCTTTCGAGTTTTTGATGAATTTCTTTACCCACGCTGGCGAAGTAATTGTTGTAATACCCGATAATTTCGGCCCAATACCATCTGTTCTGATTTGGTGGCAACTGGTACAGTTTTGAGTGAATAAAACTTGACCTTTGGCAATTGAAACAGAGTCCAAAGTATTACTTTTCTCTCTGTTTTTTGCAAAAGAGAAAGTTGTTATTTGGAAAAAAAATAAAAAAAAGGCAGTTTTTTTCATATAAATATTCTAAAAATTGTTCTTTAATCATTTTGGTGGAATAATATTAAAAAGTCATTCCCGCAAGTAGAGACGTTGCATGCAACGTCTCTACACAGTTATATTCATCAAAGAATCTAAAAAATTACAATCTACTAATCGTCAGACCGCCATCAATCATAAAAACTTGCCCTGTAGAATAGGGGAAATCTCCTTTAGCAATTGCCGCAACTGCTTTGCCAATATCTTCTGGAAATCCCCAACGGTTTTGAACTGTAAGACCCTCAGCAATGAGCTTATCGTATTTGTCTGTTACTCCTTCGGTCATATCGGTTTTTATTACGCCAGGCCTTACTTCGTAAACAGGAATATTAAACTCGCCGAGCCTTGTTGCAAAAAGCTGAGTCATCATGCCCAAACCTGCTTTCGATATACAATATTCCCCTCGATTGACCGACGCAACTGTGGCCGAAATGGAGGAAATTGTAATGATACTTCCTGCAAAATCTGTATTACTGCTTTTCTGATCAATCATCAAATTGGCAACGGCTTGGGTTAAAAAGTAAGTTCCTTTTAAGTTTGTTGAAACCACATAATCGAAACTTTCTTCGGTGGCTGCCAAAATATCATTTCGTTCTTTCGGTGCAACACCAGCATTATTCACTAAAACATTTAATCGACCGAAATGAGTTTTGATTTTATCAAGCATTTGTTCTCGTGCTTCCTTCGAAGCAATATCGCCTTGACAATAGATAACTTCTGCTCCTAAAAGCCTTAAAGCTATTAGGGTTTCATTAACAAATTCTTCATTTCTCATGCCATTAATTGCCAAATTGAAGCCATTTTGGGCTAAATGTTGTGCAATTCCTAAGCCGATTCCACGGCTTCCGCCTGTTACTAACGCTACTCTTTTCATATTCCGTCTTTAATGGTTTTGAGTAGTTCGGCGTGTGGATGGTTTTTATAAATTGGGTCGAGTGGAAAACATCCAGAGTACAAACCATTTCGTGGGGCGGTTGTGCAATCAGAAAAAGTACGGCACAATAATTTTCGTTGCGTTGGGCGGTCATTTATCATATCATCGGGCATAGTAGGGTACGAAAGCACCATACGACCGAAGCCTATGAAGTCGGCTTTGCCATTTCTCAATACATTATGAGCCACATTTGGTAGCCATTCTTGTAAATAAGAATAACCCGATCCCACAATAATCATTTCAGGAAATGCTTTTTTCAGTCCGTCGGCCACATCAATCATACGTGCTACTCCTTCCAAAGGTTCTTCGGGTGGCTGATAGCCATCGGATGGCGGAAAGAGTGCAGGGCGAGTAACATGAGGATTGTAGTATGGACTCGAAAGCGTTACACAAATCAACTGAATGCCCAAACTTTGAGCCAATTCTAAAAATGCTTTTGGTTCTTCTAAATCAATGTTTATTCCTGAATCATCACAGCCAAAAGCGTATTTATAAGCTTGCTTTGGCGTTAAATCGGGTTCACCTTCGCCAGTTGCACTTTTTTTGAAAGGAACAAAATCAATGGCACTTAAGCGGATTCCCATTTCTAAACCTGGGGCAGCTTCTTTAATGCCTTCAACAATATTTCTTAAAAAACGAGTACGATTCTCGAAACTTCCACCGTATTTTCCTTCACGGTCGTAGGCACTCAAAAATTCGTGTCCTAAATAACCGTGACAATGCTTGATATCAACAAAGTGAAAACCTGCTTTTTGAGCCAAAACTGCTGCTTTTACAAAATCTTCAATCAAAGTATCAATTTCATCATCGGTCATCAAAGGATGATTTTCACTTAAATGAAATTTTTTATCGAGTTTTGGGTGATTATATAAAATTTTGGACTCAAACTTGGTATTATCGTTTGGTTTGCAGAAACGCCCCGAATGTGTGAGTTGAAGTCCAACCAATAAATCATCAGCCGAGCCAAATTTTTCGGTGTGTTTATCAATCAAGAGTTTATAGAGCTCTTGGTACTCTGCAAAATTAGCTTCATTCATTACCAATTGACGAGGATTTGCTCGTCCTTCATGCGAAACCGCCACCGCTTCGCAGCCCCACAAAAGTTTTGCACCGCCGATAGCAAAGTTTTCCCAACGGTGCTTTGTTAAATCACTTGGTCGGCCATCCGCTGTACCGTCCCAGCCTTCCATTGGTAAAATTGAGAGGGCATTACCAATTTTTTGGCCTGATTTTAAGGTGATATTTTTTCTGAAAGGCGATGCTTCGCCCTTGATTAATTCAGCATCAAAATCAAGTTTGACATTATTTGCTGAAAGATAGTTTTTTAAATCTAGAGCGGTTTTGAGTTGTGCTACTCTGGTATATTTTGGTTTAAATTTTTCTGCCATTTGTCTAATTAATGAATAATTGAGAGTGGA
The DNA here is from genome assembly GCA_945860265.1 of Emticicia agri. Taxonomy (GTDB): domain Bacteria; phylum Bacteroidota; class Bacteroidia; order Cytophagales; family Spirosomataceae; genus Emticicia; species Emticicia agri_A. The sequence continues at coordinate 4,752 of CAMAQF010000036.1, forward strand.
TAATCGGAAATGAACATTTTGTCATTGCCAAAATCTAATCGGTCGGTTATTTTTCTAAACAATTATAAAAAGCATAATAAGGCTCTTGATTGATGAGTTTCTGCACATAGAGAGCTACTTCTCTAAAATGATAGTCGCCCCACATGCTCGATTCTCCATTGGCAATTTTGCTACCTTCAGGAACATAGTCCCAGCCGTTTGGTTGATGATAAATTGAATGCAGCAGTAAGCCTTGATGATTTTCGTTCGTACTCAAATAAGGCTCTTCTAAAAGTGAATTTAACACTGTTAGTCCCGCTTGCCAATATTTTTGGCCAGTTTCGGTTTCGCCTTTTTTCATTAAATATCTACCCAAACGTAGTAATCCCTGCGAACCGATAGCTGCTGCTGAAGCATCAACGGGCTCAAAATCATTATAAGGATTGGCTTTTTCGCTAAGATAATCACCTAATTTATGCAAGTTCGGAGCTCCAGTATCCCAGTAGGGAATACCGTCGATTGGTGTATGTTCGATATAAAAATCGCAAGTAGCTTGAGCAGCTTTCAGCATATATTTTTCGATGCTTACTCGGCCACCGTAGGCTTCGAGATCGGTATCTTCGAGGGTTTCTAAAAATTCCAATTCTTCAGGAAAACCACACATCGCCCAAGCCAAACCTCGTGTCCAAGTTGAGAAACCTGTATAGCCTTGCTGTGAGTTTGGACAACGGAAATTGCCATCTTTTACGTTGAAAACGCTTTCGTGAGCTGTTCGGCCCCAAATATCATAAGAATCTCGTCCTTCGCCATAAAAAACTGAATAATCGGCGGTGGCTTTGATATGCTGTAACGCTCTATCCAGCATATTGATTTTTACATCACCTTCGCCTTGAAAAACGTGGCCTAAACGATGGCTCAGTACCAATGCACGACACGAACGGATGGTATCAACAAAAAGTGAATGAGCTCCATTGAATGAGTGAATGTAGCCCTCACTTCGCTGGCTTCGACTAAGTTCAGCCATCGACGCTTCATTTCGTTGACTGAGCGAAGTCGAAGTCAACGAAGTCCAACGACTTGCTTGCACCGCCCCCGAAATTTTAAGAGCTAATTCGTAGAAATTTTTCTCCCATTCATTGAAAGCTATTTTACCTTCACGCATCAAACGTAGCAAATTGCCGTAGGTGCTTACATTATTAAAGCCATGGTCATGAACACCTATGTGGCTTACGTGCGGAGCCATTACGTTGAGCGTATTCTTTCGTCCAATTTCAAGAAATTCTTGTTCGCCAGTCGCATCGAATTGCAAAATTGCCGAGCCATATTGGAATCCTTGAGTCCATTCTGTCCAACCACGAGTAGTGTATTCGCCTTTTTTAGTAAAAACGGGAGAACCCTTTGAAACATCGTAATTCTGTTCAATAGATTGTATTTTCTGTCCAGAAAGCTCCCAAAAATTTTTTAGTTTTGAGTTTAAATCTGTGGGTTGAAGGTTGTAATCAATTTTAATCATTTTGTTTATATAAGGTTGCAGAACAGGTTTGTAAGCTGTTTAAAATTCAATAAAGCACAATTTAGAAATCGGACTGCCGACGCCGTTGTGTTAAGCCAGCCATGTTTTCAGCAATGCTAAATCTTTTTGCATGGCTGAAATAATCTCTTTTTTGTCCATTTTAATAGTTCTTAGTCCGTTTTCGGCTCCGCCCAAATCATATTCAAAGTGCATCGTAATTGGTACGTTGATGTTGTATTGTTTTACCAAAGCCAAGAATTTCTTCCAATCAACAATGCCTTCTCCCAGCGGACAACCAACTTTTTTAAGTTTGCCATCTTGTATAATATATTTGAAATCTTTGATAGCTAAAGATTTGATGTAAGGGGTAATGAGCCTAAAACCTGTTTCCCAGTTAGCTCCGCTTTCGGCAGTAGCATGGTTGACGTCGTACTGGCAGCCAGTAAGTGGAGAATTGATGCTTTTGAAAATCGGAAACAAATCCCAAACGGCTGCTCCAAGGTTTTGTCCACCATGATTCTGGTAATCGCCCGAAATTTTATATTTTTTATTTAAGATATCTAAATCTTTCATTTTTTGGCCAAAAGTATCGACTTGCTGCATGATGTCTTTTTGCATATCGAGGTGATACCAACCCATGCGGTAATGCTCAATGCCCAAGCCACTGGCAGTTTTCAACACTCTTTCCGACAAAGCATCCGATTGCAAGATACTGGTGGTCATCATCGGAATATTGATGTTTGACTTTTTTGCTGCTTGAACAATTTTTGGCAAATCAGTTTCGACTTTTTCGGGTAATACATGACCGTCGGGACGTACCGTTAGGTCAATGCCATCAAAGCCCATTTCAGCGATAGTATTGGCCAAAATTTGATAGTCTTCAATCCAATGAAGTGTCTTAGAAAAAACACTGATTGAAGGGCTGGTAAGCGGTTTGGCAAAAAGATAATCAGATTTTGCTAAAATAGTACCAGTTAGGGTGGTTGCGATAAAATTTCTTCTGTTCATGCTTAAAGTTAGAAAAATATTTGAAAATAAATGGTACTTATTTTATTAGAATTTAAATTATTTCGTGAGTTGGCTGTTAATAAAAATCCCTCAACAATCTCAGTGTAGAGGGATTTTTTTAAGCAGAAAATAAAAATGAATTATCTATTAAATGTCAACCGTTGACCTTTGTTAATTTCATCAAATTTGCCATTATTGAAAGCAATATTACCCGAAACAATTGTATGGGTAACTTTTGAGCCAAATTCTGTTCCTTCAAATGGAGACCAGCCACATTTGGCATAAAGACTATTTTTGGTGACGAGCGTTTTTTCGCTTAAATCAACCAAAACTAAATCAGCCCAATAACCTTCACGGATATATCCTCGGCGGTCGATTTCGAAACAATCTGCTACCGAGTGGGTCATTTTTTGAACAATTTTTTCGAGTGAAATTTTACCTTGCTTATGAAACTCCAACATTACATTGAGCGAATGTTGCACCAATGGAAGGCCGGCAGGTGCTTGCCAATAAGATTGTTGTTTTTCTTCCCAACTATGTGGTGCATGGTCGGTTGCAACTACGTCAAAATGGTCATCAAGCAATGCTTGAAGTAATTTTTCACGGTGTCCGTGCTTAATGGCTGGGTTACATTTTATTTGATTTCCCAAAGTTATATAATCATCAGCATCGAACCAAAGATGATGAATACAAACCTCCGAAGTAATATTTTTAGGTTTCTCTTTTGTATATAAAACATTACTGAAAAGTGAAATTTCGTCAGCTGTTGAAATATGTAGAATGTGTAATCTTGTGCCGTGCTTTTTTGCCAATTCTACGGCCATTGAAGAAGAGTTATAACAAGCTTCTTCATTGCGGATTATTGCATGAACGTCATAAGGCAAGTTATCACCGTATTGTTCTTTGTATTTTGCCAAATTTGCTTTTACGGTGGCTTCATCTTCGCAGTGAGTGGCAATTAATGATGAAAAATTGGAGAATATTTTTGTTAAAACACTATTATCATCAACCAACATATTTCCAGTTGAACTACCCATAAAAATCTTCAATCCACAAACATTTTTGGTGTCGGTTTTCATGGCTTCATCATAATTATCATTTGATGCTCCCATGAAAAATGAGTAATTAGCCACTGATGTTTGAGCAGCTATTTGATATTTATCTTCTAAAAGTGCTTCTGTAAGTGCATTTGGCACTGTATTGGGCATTTCCATAAAACTCGTTGTTCCACCCGCTACGGCAGCACGAGCTTCGGTAGCAATCGTTGCCTTGTGTGTAAGGCCAGGCTCACGAAAATGCACTTGGTCGTCTATCACGCCTGGTAAAATATATTTGCCGGTGGCATCAATCACCTTTTTGGTTTTTAGATGAGAAAGATTATTGCCGATTTGTTCAATAAACCCATCTTTGATAAAAACATCAGCAGGTGTGATTTTTCCTTCGTTTACTACAAGGGCGTTTAGGATTAGTATGGTTTGTGACATTATTAAAAGATTTGTTTCAAATCCAACTCGAAACCCACGAGGACATCTTCAACCGAAAGTTTTGTGTTGAATGACTGAATAACTGGGCTTTGCGAAGGATGATAAATGTGTACTTGTCTATTTTTTCTATCAATTAGCCAACCTAAACGTATACCATTTTTGATGTATTTGTTCATTTTTTCTTGAAATTAAACTAAATAATCTGATTCAGAAAGTAGTTCAATGACAAAATCAGGACAGGCGTGGATAAATCGTTTTTGGTCTTCGGGGGTAGTTTGTGAAATCCTTTCGTTGCTAATCCAAGCTACATCAGGGGCTCGCATTGAGGTATCGGGAAGTGTATATCCGCCATTAGAGTCAGTTACGCGACCTAATTTATTTTTTCTGTTCCAGATGTTTACATCTGTAAGCAAATCGCTATTGTAATAGCTTGATTCCAATCCATTAGGGGGCATAATAATTATTCTTCCAAGTTCGTCTCTTTCGATGGGCAAATCAGGGTTAGCCATACAAAGTTTATATAGTTCTTCGTCATTAAATCCAATCTGTGGAACTGTAAGCTCGACAATCATTTGAGTGATAGTTTATTCTTCATTAAAAATATCATTTACTGCAATAGTAAAATCGGGTAAAACTGGGTCGGCTGAGCAAATATCTTTATCGCTACAAATTCTTACAGTTTTGCGAGAAGTGTAGATGTAAACCAATTTGTGTTCAGGAACAATATTCCAAATAACTTTAACCCCTGCCTTGAAATACTCTGTAATCTTGTCTTCGATTTTATAAAATTGGTCAGTTTCTGAGATGATTTCAATAACAAACTCGGGAATTACATCTTTTCCTTTTCTACCTAATTGAATTTGCTCTTTGGTTAAATAGGCAATATCTGGTCTTCTCATTTGAATACCAGAAAGCATAGTATCATATTCTGAAATTAATGCACCTACCTTTTTGTAACCTTTATCATAAAGTAGGTCAAGAAGAACGTCATAAATATAAACTTGTTTTTTGTTCATACCTGTAAATCTTATTAATTCTCCGTCATTCCACTCATATTTAAAACCATCGTTTGGCTCCCAATTTAGGAACTCTGCTAAGGTTTTTGGAACTGATTGTATTTCGTTTGATAAGACCATATTTCAAATCATTTTATATCCAAACTTAATAAAATATTGCCGAAACAACTAATTTTTAGTGGTTTTTCAAGATAGCAAACTCTTTGGCAAAATAACTCAAGATAATTTTTGCTCCTGCACGTTTGATGCTCAATAGCATTTCGAGCATGGCTTTGTCGCCGTCTAGCCAGCCATTTTGGGCAGCAGCTTTTATCATGGCATATTCGCCCGAAACATTATAGGCAGCAATCGGCAAATCAAAGTTATCGGCCATTGTTTTGATAATATCAAGGTACGAAAACGCAGGTTTTACCATCAAGAAATCTGCACCTTCGGCTACATCAAGCTGGCCTTCGATGAGGGCTTCACGCACATTGGCTGGATTCATCTGATATGTTTTTTTATCGCCAAACTTTGGGGCAGAATCAAGGGCATCACGGAATGGGCCATAAAATGCACTGGCATATTTTACCGAATACGACATGATACTTACATTGGTGAAGCCTTCATCATCAAGCATTTCTCTAATATAACCAATTCGGCCATCCATCATATCCGAAGGTCCGATAATATCTGCTCCTGCACGGGCTTGAGCGAGAGCCATTTTTCCTAAAATATCGAGGGTTTCGTCGTTCAAAATATCGACTAAGCCATCAGCTCCATTTCCAACCAGTCCATCGTGGCCATCGCTGCTGTAGGGGTCCATTGCTACGTCGGTCATGAGAGCAATGTGTGGAAAATTTTCTTTGATTTCACTCAATGCTTTCAAATAAAACGTTTCTGGGTTATAGCTTTCGGTGGCATATTTATCTTTTTTTGCTTCGGGATAATTTGGAAAAAGGCAAATTGATTTAATTCCTAAATCCGAAACCTCTTTGATTTCTTCCAACAAAGTATCAATCGAAAAGCGATAAATGTTTGGCATTGATTTTATCTCGCTTTTGATACCCAAACCTTCCATCACAAACATCGGAAAGATAAAATCATTGACCGAAAGGGTGGTTTCTTGTACTAAATCTCTGATTGCAGCACTTTTTCTGTTTCTTCGTGGGCGACTGATTAGCATATAATTAATTTGAAAATTTGAAGATTAGGTAATTTGGTAATGATGAAAGTTGATTAACTAAATCTATGGCAACAAAGTTCGGTAAGAAAATGTTAGCTTGGGTGTTTTTTAGATGAAAATAAGTAGAAATTTTTGAAGAAAGATAGAAAAACAACCGCACGGGCGGCCCCGCAATTTCCCTATAATAAATAACTAATCTCCAATTAGGCCCTAAAGCCTCTCAAAAACTCCTCAATTCCCATGCGTTTTTTGCCTTCAAGTTGAAGTTCTTTGATTTTTATCCAATTATCAGCACTTCTAAAGTCGAGGTAAGTTTTTCCATCAGTTTTGAAACTTCCTATCTCAGCTGAATCATTCGCAATTTCTCCGATTTCGGTTTTATAAATTTTGCAGGTTTTATCATTTAGAATAGTCCAAGAGGCAGGGTAGGGCGAAAGCCCTCGAACGAAATTGTGGATGTTTTCGGCGGATAAATTCCAGTCGATTTGGCAAGTTTCTTTAAAAATTTTTGGTGCAGATTTTAGTTCAGCACTCATATCTTGAGGAATTTGCGGATAATTTCCTGCTATAATTGCTTGTACGGTTTTCACGACTAAACTTGCTCCAATCATCATCAATTTATCATGGATTGTACCTGCATTATCTTCAGGAAGAATTGGCGTTTTTTCGGCAAAAATTACATTTCCTGTATCGATTTCTTGTTGAAGGAAAAACGTCGTTACACCGGTTTCGGTTTCACCATTAATTACCGCCCAATTAATGGGAGCTGCCCCGCGATATTGTGGTAAAAGCGAACCATGTAAATTAAAAGTACCGAGGGGAGGCATATTCCAAACCACTTCTGGCAGCATTCGGAATGCCACAACTATCTGTAAATCAGCTTGATAGCTGCGAAGTTCTTCTAAAAACTGATGATTTTTCAGTTTCTCAGGTTGTAATACCGGAATGCCCTTCGAAATTGCGTGTTTCTTCACAGGTGTTTCATTCATTACTAAGCCTCTCCCCGAAGTTTTATCTGGGGCTGTGATTACAGCAACAACCTCACAACTACCACTTTCAACCAAAGCTTTTAAACTCTCTACCGCAAATTCGGGCGTACCCATAAAAACTATTTTCATCAGATTTTTGTTATAAATATTGTGGCTTCAAAAATCACTTGATTTTTAAAAAAACTTTGTACCTTTGTTTACCAAAATAAGCAAATGAAAAGAAAACGAACAAATAAAGTGTTGTTTCACTCGAAAATATTATAGTTTCAGGAATAAATAATTAATTTTACTCTGAAACGGTCGAAATTTTCGCCGTTTTTTTTTGTCTCACCCCTAAACACTAGGGGTTTTTAAATTTAATAATGTTATGTCAAAAATTCAATATTACACAGAAGAAGGTTTTAATAACCTAAAAAATAAACTCCACGAATTAAAATTTAAAGGTCGTTCATCGATTGCTGCCCAAATTGCCGAGGCTCGTGATAAAGGAGATTTGTCGGAAAATGCCGAATACGATGCTGCCAAAGATGCACAAGGCTTGATGGAAATGGAAATCTCTAAACTCGAAGAGATTGTGGCTAATGCACGTATTTTAGATGAATCAACGATTGATACATCGAAGGTTTCATTATTATCGAAAGTAAAAATAAAAAATAAGAAAAATGGCGGTACAATGACTTACACATTGGTAGCCGAAGAAGAAGCTGATTTGAAATTGGGTAAAATCTCAATCAATTCTCCATTTGGAAAAGGCTTGTTTGGTAAAAAACTCGGTGAAACTGCTGAAATTCAAGCACCAGCAGGTGTTGTTGAAGTCGAAATTTTGGAGATTACGAGATAAATATTAATTTAGACGAATAACGTCGGCAAGGCTTAATTCCATAGTGGAATTGCTTGCCGACGTTATTTTTTCACCCAAATTTATCCAACTGCTTCACAACTACACCAAAATCTTTTGGATATGGAGCTTCAGTTGTAAGTGCCTCACCATTCATCATCCTAAAAGTTAGCGAATGTGCATGCAAAGCAACTCTTCTTATGAGTGGAATTTCTTCTGTTCCGTTTTTTAAATTGAATTTCTTACTTTTAATTTGCGATAAAAAAATATCGTTTCCTCCATACATAAGGTCGCTCACGATAGGTGCTTTAAGGCATTGAAGGTGAACTCTAATTTGGTGCATTCGCCCAGTGATTGGCATACATTCTAAAATAGTATAATTTCGGTAAGCCTTCAAAGTATTGAAAATTGTTTCGGCAATTTTGCCTTTTTCTCGGTCGATTCTTACGCCAGTGCCGTCACGAAGCTGGGCGATTGGCAAATAAACCGATATTCCAACAAAATCATGTACACCATTCGTAACGGCGTGGTAACGCTTGGCTACTTCACGGGCTTCAAATTGCATGGCAAGGCTACGATAAGCGGCTGGATTTTTGGCAATTGCCAGTACGCCCGAAGTTTCTTTATCGAGACGGTGGCAGAGTTGGGCATCGTCAGAATATTCTTTTGCCAGACGTAAAATACTTTGCGGAGTGCTGCCCAGACGTTTGTCCTGCGTGCGTTCGTCGAGACTTGATATATAAGGTGGTTTATTGATTAGGATATAGTCATCGTTTTCAAAGATAATGATGTCTTTAAAGTCGATTTTTTTGATTGTATTTTTTATTTTTGGCGTTTCTTTTTCATCGAAAACACTTAAATCGAAGTCGTATTCCATTGCTTTACTGCTTTTTTATGCAAAGCTACGCTTAAACCGGTAAGGTTTTGTCAGCTGTGAAGGTTTTTATGGAATATTATTGATTTTCGACCAATTTTTCAGTCGTATTTTCGATGATTTTGGCAAGTTTGAATTTAAAAGTAGTGCCTTTATCAATCTTGCTCGTGACTGTAATTTTAGAATAATGAGCATTCAAAATGTGTTTAACAATGGCCAAACCGAGGCCAGTTCCGCCAGTATCGCGTGAGCGACTTTTATCAACTCGGTAGAAACGCTCAAAGATACGAGAAAGGTGTTCGGGCTGAATTCCCGGCCCGTCATCATCGACCGATACATGAAAGTGCTTTTTGTCTTCTTCTATTTCTACAATGATTTTGCCATTTTCTTTGCCGTACTTTATCGCATTATCAATGAGATTGGTCAAAACCTGCGTGATACGCTGTTTGTCGGCCTTAACTAAGGCTTTTTCGAGTGTTTTTGGCTTTATTTTGAGTATTACACCTCGACTTTCGGCTTTGTGTTCGAGTTGCTCAAAGATTTCCTGCGTAATGTTTTTTAGGTCGATTTGTTCGAAGTGCATTTTCAAATCGCCTTTTTCTACTTGTGAGAGTGTCACTAAATCTCCAACCAGAGCATCGAGTCCATCGATACTTTTGGCCGCACGATTTAAGAAACGGTCGAGGGTTTTTGGGTCGTCTTTTGCTCCATCAATAAGTGTATGAATAAAGCCTTGAGCGGCAAAAATGGGTGTTTTTAGTTCGTGCGAAACATCAGCCAAAAATTCTCGACGGTATAGTTCCATTTTTTTTAATTCTTCGATTTCAGTTTGCTTTTTAGCTACATAAGTCGAAATCTCAGTATTGAGTTTTTTGATTGGATTGACGCTTTTGAGGAGGCTTTTTCTCGAAATATCAAAATCACGAATTTTGAGTTGTTGAATGGTCTTGGAGATTTGTTCAACTTCCCGAAAAACCAAAAGATCAATCGTATAAAAAACCAAAAAGAAAGTAGCAAAAAAACACGCCACTCCTACTACAAAAAGCATAGCGACCGTTACGTCAGGCACAAAACTTAGAAACGCAATCGAAATAAGCGTAATAAAGATTGCCAAAAAAAAAGCTATTATTCGAGGGCTAAAAGACATTCTTTAGTAGATTGTTTAAGCAAATGTAATTGATAATTATCAATTTACAATCGAAATTATACCTCGTCAGTGAACATATAACCTACTCCTTTAAGGGTTTTTATGAAGGTTTCGCCCACTTTTTCACGAACTTTACGGATGTGCACATCAATAGTACGCTCAACTACAAATACATCTGCACCCCAAATTTTTTGCAAAATTTCGTCACGGCTAAAAACTTTATTGGGGTATTGAGCAAGAAAAGATATTAATTCAAATTCTTTTTTTGGCAAAACTATAACATTTCCGTCGGCTTTAGTTACGGTATAATTCAAGCGATTAATAATTAATCCTGCAATTTCAAGGGTATCTCCTATGTCTGTTTTCTGCGATTCACGTCTGAAAAAAGCATTGATTCGACTCATTAAGGCACGGGGTTTTATGGGCTTATTGATATAATCATCCGCACCGAGTTCGAATGCTGCTACTTCCGAATATTCTTCTGAGCGAGCCGTTAGATAAAGAATAAAAGTATTTTTTAGTTCGGGCATAGCACGAATCATACGACCAACCTCGATGCCATCGAAGAAAGGCATCATAATATCAAGAATCACTAAATCTGGGAGGAATTCTTTAGCAACTTCTATTGCTTTTTTACCATCGGGGGCAGAGGCTACCCTATATCCTTCTTTTTCGAGATTATAGACCAATAATTCTACAATATCGGATTCGTCGTCAACTACTAAAACACGGTGAGCAAGACTCATAAGTAGTAATTTTATTTGATGATTTTTTAATTTTGCAAATGTAAGATTAAAAAAACGCTATGAATATTAAGCCAATGTTAAATCTTAATGAAAGGGGTAATATTGCAATGAATCTAAAGACTTATGAGCAATTAAACAAGACTTTCGGTAGAAATAAAATTGAATGTATATCTTTGTAGAGAAGTAAAATGACGATTTATGACCAGTTTTTCTGTTCGATGACGATTTACGAATCAATTTTACATCTATTTGAATTATAATTTAGGAAAAATACCTTAAAAATGGGATTGGAAATTGAGAGAAAGTTTTTGGTAAATCATGCAAAATGGGCTGCTACCAAAAAACCAAAAAGAGAGTTTTATAGGCAAGGTTACATGTTGACTGACCCAAATAAGACTATTAGAATAAGAGCAACTGATACAAAGTGTTTTCTTACAATTAAGGGAAAAACCGAAGGAGCAACTCGTGCCGAATTTGAGTACGAAATACCCAAAGAAGAAGCTATTCAACTGCTAGATATGTTTGCAGTTTCGAATTTGACTAAATATAGATACAAGGTGTTTTTAGCAGAAAAACTTTGGGAAGTTGATGTGTTTTTGGGAGAAAATGAAGGTTTGATTTTAGCTGAAATCGAGCTTTCCAGAGAAGATGAAACCTTTGATTTACCCGATTGGGCGGCCGAAGAAGTAACTGGAGTAAATAAATATTATAATTCTAATTTATCTACTTTCCCGTTTAATCGTTGGTAAAACCCTTAATATTTAAAAATTTCTTCGAGTATTTTACAGACTTGTTCACAGGTGAAGTCATCAAGATTTCCTACTTTTTTTACTAATCGGGTTACTTTGTCAACGGCTCTTATTTGGTCTAAAGCAATTTGCCCGTCTTGGTTAGCAAATTGACAATTTATACGAGTTGGAAACCCTTTTCTTGTGTGGGTAAGTGGTGCAACAAGGACGGTATTCAGGTATTTATTGGCACTATCGGGCGAAATAACTAAACAAGGACGAGTTTTGGCTATTTCGATTCCTTGAGTTGGGTCGAGGCTGACGAGCCAGATTTCAAATCGGTTTACAATAATCATTTATAGTTTTACCAAGTCCATTCAATATCGTCAAATTTGTTTATAATGCCTTCAAATAAATCATCTTCTGGTTCCTCACCATTAGTAATTGCTTGTTTGAAGGCTTCATCCCAACCTTGGCGAGGTTTATTTTTGGTTGAGCGTAGCATGATCGAATCACCCAAGATTTCCATTTCTACTTCGTCAGTAATACCACAACTTACCAACATTGTTTTGGGGATGAGCACTCCACTCGAATTTCCTATTTTTCTTATTGTTTGAATCATCTTTTTGAAAAATGTTAAAACATATGTAATAACTTTTTTGAAATAGTTAATGAGATATTTTTATTTTTCCACCTTCAAAACCCCAAAAGCTTCAGGTCGGTGAAAACGAGGAACTTCACCGCTCATGGTTGGGCTCCAGCAGAGGTATGCACACGTATCAGGCTTACCAGACCAGTCAGAATTTGTGTGCGATTTTAGTGAGATTATTCTATAAAAATTTATGCGATAAGTATCACTTTTACCGCCCAATAAGGCCCATGGAATTTGCATCTTTCCTGACCAACTATCTGAAGTTTTGTTGGCCGAATGAATAATTTTTGCATCATCATGGCTCACAAAATCCAAACTTTCGGGAGCTTCTTGGCTTGGATTCTCTATCCAACCAGAAAAAAGGGCATTATTAGGGTTAATTTCTAATTCTAAATAACGAGTAGGGATAGCTGATCCTTCGGCAATAAAAAGCTCGAAAACCTCTTGATTATACATTTCACTGTTATGTTTTGTATATGAATTTTGTGCCACAAAAGGGTTTTGTAAGCAACTAAATTCAATACTCAAATATTGGTCGTCGGCATTTAGTTTTACTTCGGTTGTTTGGCTTGCAGATTTGCCGTCAGTAGCATTTTTGAAATGATTTTCTGGAAGTTTAGTCCACACGTTTTTCTGTAAATTGATTGTTGGGTTTGCACTCATAGCAAATAAAATGATGTATAAAAATTGAAGCATAGAAAAATAGTTTTACCAAAAATAAGTAGCCACGGAGCCAGCATCAAGCATGGTAGTTATTTGTTTATTATAATAACGAATATTGAATTCTTGTGTTGTGCTACCATCGTTTTGTACAATCAGAACAGTTTTGCCCGATGGAGTTTTGAAGGCTACATTCGGCAACGACGATGTAATATTTGAGGCGATTCTGACCGAATTAGGGCGAACAAACTTTGAAGCATGTGCAATTACATAATATGCTGGATTTCGAGTAATGTCTTGCCCAATCGTAATGGCTCCCAAACATTCAGTACAACCTCCATCAGTATGAGGGTTTTGCTGTGGGTCTGATGCCAAATTCCACTCTAAAACTGTTTTACACCAATTGCGAGAAGCACCTATGACTAAGTTTTTGATATGCCACGAAAAATCACCCGCAAAATTGCCAGGAGCACCAATCCATTGCTCGGTAAAATATAGGTTTTTGTCGGGATGGGCTTCGTGAACACTCCTGATATTCTCTACATTTCCACCATATAAGTGAAAAGCCGAGCCATCAATGTATTTTCTAGCTTCTGCATCATTCAAAATACTGATTGGATAATCGGGGCGGTCGGCGTTATGGTCGTAAATGATGATTTTTGTTGAGATTTTTACCAGTTTGAATGCTGGACCTAGATTATTCTTCACAAAAGCGGCTTGTGCATCTTGAAGCATCAGTAAACTTGGATTGTTTCCAGGATGTAGTGGCTCGTTCTGAATCGTTAGGGCATCAATCAAGATACCTTCTTTTTTCATTTCCTGAATATATTTTGCCAAATACTGAGCATAAACGCCATAATATTCTGTTTTTAGGCTTCCTCCTTTAAAATTATTGATGGTTTTCATCCAAGTTGGTGGCGACCATGGCGAACCCAAAATCTTGATTTTTGGATTAATTGCCAGAATCTCTTTTAATACTGGAATCAAATGTTTTTTGTCTTCTGCCAAACTAAATTTACTGAGTTTTTGGTCAGTTTCGCCCGATTGTAAGTCATCATAAGAGAAAACATGGTCGTCAAGGTCAGATGCTCCTAGGCTTATGCGTAAATAACTTACTCCAATATTATTGCCGTCTGTGGCAAACAATTCTTTTAGGATTCTTGCTCTTTCGGCTGCATTCATTTGGCTCAAAAGCTTTGTACTTCCGCCCGTAAGTGTGTAGCCAAAACCATCTATTTGTTGGAATTTTTTTGTATCATCTACATAAATGCTCGGTGAAGTATTGCTGATTTTATCAAAACTAAGGGTATTTGATTGTTTTTGAAATAAAACAGATTTATCGGTTTTGGTGAGCCATGTTTCTACGTTTTGGGCATTCGTCTGCAAAACCCATATACAAAGCAAAAGAGTGGAAAGTTTTTTCATAATAGTTTTGTTTGAATATATTCGCAATATATAGAAAAAGATTGTTTATTAAAATGCTGAAAAATTAAATTGTCTCTTTACCAAATAACAAAAGAGAGGTACTATTCTTCGGAATAATACCTCTCTTTTTTTTAAAATTTGCAAAACACTATTTTAATGTAGCAACTTCTCTTTTCGGAAGCATTTTCTTGCTGCGAGTTTTAACTATCTTTCTTTGTTGTGGTAATTGTTTTTTCTCAAAATACTCTGTTTGAACAGCTGGCGTTGATGCGGTTGGAGTTATTGGCTTAGCTTCAGCAACTGGTGTTTCAGCAATCGGTGGAACAATCTCAACTTTCGGTGCAACAGCAACTCTTTCACTGATTCCATTGTCTATTTTAGACGCTTCACATTGTTTAATCGCATCATCTATTTCCTTAGTATTCCATCCATCGGTTTTTCCTTGTTCATATAGAGAGATTGCTTTTTCAAGCATTAGGTTTATTTCTTTTGCCGAATTTTGTTTCAATGCTAATTTCTGCCAATTAGTTGCTTCTTCGATTGACAATTGTGGCAAAATCGGAGCGTGAAAATCATCAGGATTTAATTCGAGCAGTTCGCGAAGCTTGGTTTTTGCATCATAATATTGCTTGGAAGCACGTAAATCAAGAAACTGTTTAGTAAGCGAAATAGCAGTATTACATTGTTGGGCAAACTGATTTTCGATTAGATTTGTACCATAAAGGTTACGATAAAGAAAGAAAGCATGAAAATAATCGCCTTTTTTGAAAAGTTCGTCAGCGTAAGCACGGTGGGTTTGAGAGAGGCTTACAAACGGGAAAAATAAACCCATAAGAAGCACACGATTCATGGTTTTAAAGTACTTGTTCATTGTCTTTTGAATTTATTATGGGTAAAGGACAAGTCAAGATACAATCATCGTATATAAAGAAAGTTTTTGTGAGTAATATTTTTTAAAGGTATTTAGCCTAAAACGGCTTAAGGGAAGGTTTTATTGTTTTTTTTCTCAAAAACATTTAATAGAATCGGGTTGGATAGGGTGCTGACCCATCGACCCGATTCTAGTCAGTTATTTTATATTTTGGTCAAGTGCATAAGCGTAGCTAAACCTCTGATTGTTCTGCGAGAAGTGCCTTTAATATAAACCTCGCCTGTGATTTCAGCAACGTGTTTTTCACGGTCAACGACCATTACCGTAAAAATAACCTCGTATTCGGTATAAACAAACATTGGAAACATGTACTCCGTTTCTTGTTTCATATATATCGAACCTTCGCCTGGAAATTCCATTCCCAAGATGCGAGTAAATACGCTACTACTCAAATGCCCATGAATAATCGGACGCTTGAAACGCGTGGTAGCCGCAAATTCAGCATCAAGGTGCAAAGGGTTTTTATCGCCAGTTACTTCGGCAAATTTTATTACATCTTCCTGCGAAAAACTAAAACTTTGGCGGTAAGTATCTCCTATTTCTAAAAGCATATTGAGTTTTGTATTCTTAAATAATTGTCAAAAATAGTAAAAAAAAAGCCATCCCAAAAGGACTGACTGATTTTGTTCTATTGGCCATAAATTAGAAATATGTATATTGAGCAGTCTATCTATTTTTTAAAGCAAAAGTTGTTTTGTTATATTCTTCTTACCGAAGGTCTTTGAGAAGTTTCATTTAAGAGGAAAAAAAAATAGGTTTAAAAACAGGGCACAAAGCTTTATAAATGTTAAAATAATTGTTTTAAAGATTTTTTGCAGGATTTTTGGTGGTGTTTTTCTTAAAAATAGATTTAAAAAAATATTAATAAACGATATAAAAATACTATTTTTACATAAGTTTTGAATCGAAAAACTCGTTTTAAAACCATAAAGCAAGCAAACTATTCAAAACTACAAAACTTATGATGACACCCCTCAAAAGGCTGATGCTTACGCTATTTTGCCTACTTGTTATTAAACAATCGTTCTCTCAGCAGAATATTCCACTACCCGAACACCCTAGACCAGATTTTGAACGCTCTGAATGGCTCAATTTGAACGGAAATTGGGCTTTTGAATTTGATAAAAACGATGTAGGTGAAAAGGCACAGTGGCAGAAAGGCATTAAGAAATTTACTCAAACTATCTCAGTTCCATTTCCATGGGGTTCGCCTCTTTCGGGCGTTAAAGATGAAGCAGATATTGCGTGGTATAGTAAGAAAATAACGATAAAACCTGAATGGAAAGGTAAACGAGTTTTTGTAACCATCGGAGCATCGGACTGGAAAACTACCGTTTGGCTCGATGGTAGAGAACTGGGCAGCCACGAAGGGGGATACACGCCTTTTTCGTTTGAATTAGCCAATTTAAAGTACGGATCTGCACAAAACTTAGTAATAAAAGTCGATGACAAACGCCGTGATTTTACGCTTTACGGCAAGCAAGGCTACGGAAATGCTCGTGGACTTTGGCAAACGATTTATGTAGAAGCTCGTGGACAAAATTTCTTAGATGCGGTGCATTTTACGCCAGATATTGACAAAAATCAAGTAAAAGTAACGGCTTACTTAGGAAATCCAGCATCGAAAGACCTTGATTTAGAATTGACGATTAACGGAAACCAGAAGATTTCGATACGTGAAACTTTCCCGAAAGGAAAAACGCAACATTCGTTTACAGTGCCAATTCCATCGCCAAGATTATGGACACTCGAAGACCCGTATTTGTACGAAACAAATGTAAAACTGGCCGATGATGAAGTGAAATCTTATTTCGGAATGCGTAAGATTTCGACCGTCAATCTACCAAATACCAATTATAAATATATTGCTCTCAATAACAAGCCAGTTTACATGCAATTGGCTCTCGACCAATCGTATCATCCAACAGGCTTTTATGCTTTTCCGACCGATGAATTTATGAAAAACGAAATTCTTTTGGCTCGAAATATTGGGTTAAATGGCATACGGACGCACATCAAAGTTGACGTGCCGCGTAAACTTTATTGGGCTGATAAATTGGGAGTTTTGGTGATGTCTGATTTGCCGAATTTCTGGGGAGAACCTGACAAAAATGCTCAAAAAGAATCAGAATATACGCTTCACGAGATGATAAAACGTGATTATAATCATCCTGCGATTTTCTCTTGGATTGTCTTCAACGAAACTTGGGGTTTGAAAACAAAACAAGAAGTTAACGGCAAAAAACAAAGCGTGTATCTACCCGAAACCCAAAAATGGGTTGCTTCGGTATATCGTTTGGCAAAATCTCTTGATGCTACTCGTTTGGTTGAAGATAACTCAATTTGTTGCGGAGCAGGTCATACCGAAACTGATATTAACTCGTGGCACGAATATTTGCCAGGTTCGGGTTGGGAAAAACATTTGAAGGAAATCGACGAAAAAACGTTTGTTGGTAGTCAGTTTCATTATGAAAGCGGAACGCCGCCCGAAGGTTACACCCAAACCGATGTGCCAAATATCAACTCAGAATGTGGAAATGTTTGGGGCTACGAAGGAAGCACGGGCGATGTAGATTGGAGTTGGGATTATCATCGAATGATAAATACTTTCAGAAAATATCCAAAAATTGCGGGTTGGCTTTATACTGAGCATCACGATGTGATTAATGAATGGAATGGCTATTTTAGATTCGACCGCTCAGAGAAAGAAACGGGCGTTGGTGAATTGGTTGATGGCATGTCAATCATAGATTTTCATTCGGATATTTATATTTCAGCGGGTAACGAAATCAGTCGCAGCGTAAAACCAAAAGAGGAGATTACTTTACCTCTATACCTATCAGTTATGACGGATAAAGATTTAGGCAAAAACCTAAATCTGAAAGTACAAATGTATGGTTATGATGCTTTGGGTCAGAAAAAAACTTGGGGAAATATGACCAAAACTGTTCCGTATCAAGCATGGCTACAAAAAGAACTCGAACCAATAAAACTTACCATGCCCGATGAAAAATCAGTAGTGATTGCAGCCTTGATTTTGGAAGATAACGCTGGAAATGTTGTACATCGCAATTTCACCACATTTATTGTTGAAGGTAAAACTCCAAGCGAAATGACACTTTTAAGTGGCAAAAAAGCCAAATTGATAAGCATTGAGCCAAAAAACTTTAGTGATGCACGTTGGAGTAAAAAACAATGGAATATTCTCGACGGACTAAAAGTAAACGGGGCAGGAAGTGGCTATTTTGAATACAAAATCAAGATTCCGATTGATACAAAGTTTGAAAGTGCAACATTTGTGGCAGAGGTTTCGTCAAAACAACTTTTTGCCAAAGACAAAGAAAACTCACAAATAAAAAATACTGACTATATGCTTGGGGCAAAAGCCGAGCCAAGTCAAAACAAAAATGCATATCCAATGACCGACACTTCACGCTACCCAAGTGCAGTTTCGGTAAAAATCAATGGTATTTTTGCAGGAAGATACGACCTTAGCAATGACCCAGCCGACCACCGTGGTATTTTGTCTTGGCACAATCAGCCACAAGATAAAAAATTGTATGAAGCAGGCTCGTATGGTTATCGTTTAGGAGTAAATATTCCACAAAAAGCCCTCGAATTGGCTCGTTCGACTGGCGAATTAATTATAAGACTCGAAGTAGATGAAAGTCTCGCGGGTGGTTTGGCGATTTATGGCGATAAATTCGGCCGCTATCCGATGAATCCTACGGTTATTTTGGTCACCCAAACCGTAGAAAATCCCTAAAGATAAAATTTAATAAAAAAATATGTAAAAGGTTTTTTTATTAAATTAAAATGTTAATTTTCGTATACAAAATGAAAAAGAATGTCAGTTCTAACAATTAGAATACAGAGCGAATTTCAACGACAAAAAGCGATTATATTCTTTAAAAAGCATAATATTGATATTTTGCAAGAAGATGATGATATCCCTTTTGACGGAAAACCGTTGACTGAAAATGAACTCGAAACTCATCTTGAAGAATCTGCAAAAGCAAAGTACATATCTCTTGAGGCATTTAAACAAGAACTTAAATCGTGGAATTAGAAGAATTTAGCTATTCGATCGAAATTTCAGAGAGATTTAGGAAAAGTTTTAAAGAAATTTTAGATTATATGTTAGTTGTTTCCACAAATCTTATACGATTTATCAAAAAGAAGTTACTGAACGAATTGAACAAATTTGTGAATATCCTGAGTCTTTTACTATTCTCAAAAAAGTAAAATCAGGGAAACTGTTTAGATTTGCTAAATTTAAACAATTCAAAATTTTCTTTTTCGTTGAAAACAACGGCGTTTTTATTGTGGATATTATACACGAAAAAAGAAGTCCAAAAAGTTTAAACTTTATTGATAAGGTTTAATAAACTATAAAAGGGGGCTGTCAATCTAAAATGGACAGCCTCCTTTTACTTTTAAATACTAATTTTCCAGTTTTTCCAATAACCAATGTCAATTCACCTTAGGCCCCGGATTTATAATAACCTCAACTGGTTTTCTTGGATGTCCTACGTTAGGTGTTGTTTGTGTTGGAGTATTTGGTTGCTTTGTATTTTTATCAATCATTTCTGGTAGCGGCGATGATGTTTCTTCCATCGGAATTTTTGTTTCTTTAATCGAATACTGACATTGTTTAATTGCCAAAACCGACTCTTCCATCAAACCCTCTTTGGCAGCTTGATAGTAATAAGACATTGCTTTTTTAAGCATATCGGCCGTAGCGGCTGGTGTACGCTGACGCATCGCATAACGCTGCAATTCTGTTCCTTGAGCTAATGTAATATGAGCAATCTGCCCACGATTTGGGTCATTTGGGTTCATACTTACCAATTCCAGTAGGTTTTCTTTGGCAGGTGCGTATCTTTGCAGAGCAAAATAATCCTTAAATTTTTTTGTAAGATATAGTGCATGCGAACTGTTCTTTATTTGCTCACTTATTTCGCTTAAGGCCTCAAATTCTGGTAAATTTGCACATTCACGGTATTTGAAGAAGGCATCCCAATAACGTCCCGATTTGAAATAAGTATCGGCTTCATCGAGCATGTACGCACGGGAAACTTGGGCATTACTTGCCAAAGGCAGTAAAATAATCCAAGAATTGAGAGTAATAAAACGAAAGAGTTTCATAAAATATGATAAATTTGAGCCAGTTATTAAACAAGAAAACGAATATAAAGGTTTGAATATCAATAAATTATAGTGTTTGGGTCATGATTGTTTCGATATATCTTTTATAACGTACTTTATTGCAAAATTATTGAATATTTACCATTAAAAACAATTTGCCTTTGCAAAAATTCATCATTGATATACATAATTTTATAGCTCAATACTCTGATTTAGTGATTGAAGAAAACCCTGTTGGGTTTCCTGACACGCCTTTTAGCTATTTATATTTTCCAGAAAAAAAATTAGCTTTGCATTGTGTTTTTCTAGAAAATGCAATAGATGTTTCTACTTTTTTTCAGAAAATCAGTCAATTATTTGCCCAAAAAGATTTAAGAGTTATTCATCTTTGGGAAGATATTTGGCAAACTAAACGAAGCATTGTTGAGTCGAGATTAATGTCCTTGTTTGGTAAGAGCGAAACAATTCCGGCCCGACTAACCCAAGTACAACGAATCGACAAACCAACGATGGATAAGTTTCTGATAAATAATCATTTACAGAGCAAAGTCAATGCCAAATTAAAGTATGGCTTGTTTCTGCCCAGTCGCTATTTTAGGGTTATTCAGAATGAAAGAGTTTTGCAAGAAAATATTAATAAAGAGGCGTTTTTGGTAGCAATAGCATCGTTTAGTAATGCCAAAAAAATCATCAGAGAAGGACAAGAATACCGTTCTTATGAATTGATTCGATTTGCTAATTATAAAGGTTTTACGGTGGTTGGGGGTCTGAATAAACTCTTAAAAATGTTTATTGACGAACAGGCTCCCGACGATATTATGACTTACGCTGACGCCGATTGGTCAGACGGAACAAATTACGAAAAAATAGGTTTTGAGCGAATCGAACTAACGCTTCCGCTGACTTTTGAGCTTGATAATGAAACTTTTACAAGAAAATTGGGCGATGAAAACTCAAAAAATAAGATTTACAATTCAGGAAATTGGAAGTTTTTGATGAAATTGAAAGATGATGCAGGAACAGAATAATTTACCTATAATTGTGATTTTAGGGCCAACGGCTTCGGGAAAAACGAAGTTGGCAGTCAATGTAGCATCAAAACTTAATGGCGAAATCATCAGTGCCGATAGCCGACAAGTTTATCGAGGAATGAGCATTGGAACGGGCAAAGATTATGAAGAATATTTGCAATTTTTCCAGCAAAATCACGATTGGCCTGCGGGCATTGAAGGCTTACATTTGATTGATATTGTGGAAGCGGGAGATAGCTATAATGTGGCATTCTTTCAAAGAGATTTTCAGAAAGCTTATCAAAATATTATTTCTCGCAATAAAACTCCGATTTTGTGTGGCGGAACAGGAATGTATATTGAAGCAGTTTTACGAAATTATGAAGATACACAAGTGCCTATCAGTCAGGGGTTTAGAGATGAATTATCGCTAAAAACTGATGCAGAACTAATATCCATTTTTCAAGAAAAATATTTTCAAGAAAATGCTGATATTTCCACACGAAAAAGATTGATTCGTGGGATGGAAATTGGCAAATGGAAGTTGGAAAATGTAGATTTGAAAAAAGAAGTTTTTAATCTATTTCTCAATATTAATAAGATTGTTTTTGGAATAAATATACCAGTAGAAATTCGCAGAAAAAGAATTACCAAACGCTTACACGACCGACTAGAAAACGGTATGATTGAGGAGGTAAAATATTTACTCGAAAGCGGAATTTCAGCCGAAAAATTAATTTTCTATGGCCTTGAATATAAGTTTATTACCGAATATTTAGTTGGTGATTTATCTTATGATGAAATGACCAAACGCCTCGAAATAGCAATTCACCAATTTGCCAAACGTCAAATGACTTTTTTCAGAAGTATGGAGCGTAAAGGTATCAAAATCAATTGGTTAGATGGAATGCTACCAGTTGAGGATATGACAACTCAATTGTTTGAAGGACTCCATTATGAAAAGAATTAAAACATTATTTATTTTTAATTATCCATTATCCATTAAGAAATATGCGTAAGGTAGCCATTTTTATTTTCGATGATGTAGAAGTTTTGGACTTCGCAGGCCCGTTTGAGATTTTTGGAGTAACTGGCAGACAAAATGGGGGAGAAGGCCTTTTTGATGTTTTCACAGTTGCCGAAAAGCCAAAAATTGCCGCTCGAAATAACTTAATCATTGAATCAACTTATACTTTTGAAAACTGTCCAACGCCCGATATTTTATTAATTCCAGGCGGTGGCGGATTTCGTCCCGATGGCACGCCTCTTGGTACTCGTCGAGAAGTAAATAATCAAAAACTACTTAATTGGGTACGAGAAATGAATGGTAAAGTAGAATTACTGTTATCGGTTTGTACAGGCTCATTAATCTTGGCAAAAGCTGGTTTGCTCGAAGGACTTTCGGCCACAACCCACTTCAAGGCCGTTGAACAAATGCGAGAGGCTGCTCCAAACACCCAAATTTCCTCAGAAAAACGTTGGGTTGATAATGGTCGAATTATTTTGTCGGCTGGTGTTTCGGCAGGAATTGATATGTCGTTATACGTAGTCTCAAAACTTCATGGTGAAGCCGTTGCGGTTGATACTGCTACTTATATTCAGTATGATTATTGGAAGTAAGGCTCAACACTTTGCCATCAATATCGCTTGTTGTGTAGGTGTATGCCTAGTATTGTCTTTGACGAGCGGCTAATGAATTTCAGAGCGAGGATTTAGCTCAGAAATCAGAAAATGTCCTTCCGTTGGTGGCATTATCGAAATATCGCAAGGTACTTCTATTAAACCAATTTGTTCGTTCTTCATACCTCGGCGTTCTTTGCTTAAATAATCGTATTGTAAAAGTGGGGCTTGCCCGAAATAATTACCCGTTTTTATGGTCATGGCCAATTTATGAATGGCCGTATAATCTTGCTCGAAAGTTTGTTTTGATTTAGGAAATAATACTTGTAATAAAACTATCAGTATTGTTTGTAAGCAGTATTATCATCGGACAAATACTTCATTTCTTCAAACTTCTGACCAAATGTATTTTGTAAAGCAAACCAGTAAAAAGTTATTAAAAAGGCGAATCTCATTGCAACTTCGAGAGAATGTATGTCTTTATCCCTTCAAAATCAGTGCCATAAAACCATTCAAAAGCATCTTGATTTTTAAACCAAGTCATTTGGCGTTTGGCATATCGACGAGAATTTCGCTTCAAAAGATCTACCATTGTGGCAAAATCATAGTTTCCATCAAGGAATTCAAAAACTTCTTTATAGCCTACAGTCTGCAAAGCATTATGATTTCGGTAATCAATCAAGCCTTTTACTTCTTCCATCAAGCCATTTTTTAACATCAAATCCATGCGGAGATTTATCCGTTCGTATAGTTGTTGACGTGGGCGTTCGATGCCAATTTTGATGATATTGAAACTTCGTTCGATACTATTTTTTTTATGAAATGAAGAAAATGCTCGTCCCGAATTCAAACAAACTTCCAAAGCCCGGACCACTCTTTGAGAGTTTTGCAAATCGGCAGTTTCACAATATTCGGGGTCGAGTTTTCGGAGCTCTTCTGCCATTATCTCAAGTTCGCCTTTTTCCAATCTTTGCATCAATTCTTCTCGTAATGCGAGTGGAGCTTCGGGCATTTCGTCGAGTCCGTCAGTTATAGCTTTCACGAAAAGCCCTGAACCGCCGGTCATAATTGCTGTATTTTTTCGCTTGAAAATATCATTTTCTAGCAATTTGATGGCATCTCGCTCAAAATCTCCCGCACTATAATATTCATTGATACTGTGAGAATCAACAAAATGATGTACCACACTACCCATTTCTTCTGGGGTGGGTTTGGCCGTACCGATGTTTAATTGTTGATAAAACTGTCGAGAATCGCACGAGAGAATGTCGGTATCAAACGCTTTAGCGAGTTTTACACACAAATCGGTTTTGCCGACCGCCGTTGGTCCGACAATAATTATTAAGTTACTTTTTGTTGAGTATTCAGTCAGATTTTCAGAAATTGACATTTGTCGTTTATTAAAAGTGTCATTTCAAAGGAATCTGTTAGCGACAAAAATAGATTCCAACTGAATGACAAGAAAGAAAAATATTTGCAAAATTAGTCTTAATTCCATTCAATCATTTGTTCTTTCACTAATTCATCATTGAAAAACATGGAATTTTTGCTTTTTCTTGTCGCAATTGCTGTCGGAGGAATTGCCGCTTGGCAGATATTCAATTGGATGTACGGAAAAAAACTGCGTGATAATAAGGAGGAACTTCGTCAAGAATCAACGCTTTTACTAGAACGCATCGAAAAAGTTTTCAAGGTAGTGATGGCCGAAGGATACTTTACCGAAATATATGACCACAGTAGTAAAAAAGAGTTTATGGGCTTCTTTAAAGTCAATAAAAAAGCGTTGGTGGTTTCGAGAGCGAAAGTTTCGGTAAGTTTTGATTTTGGAAAAATGAAAGTAAAGCGAGACGAAGCAACCCGAAAATTGGTAGTTGAGCAATTTCCAGAAGCTGAAATTTTGTCGATTGATACTGATTATAAATTTTATGACATCGACCAAGGTTGGCTCAATAAATTCGACCACGAAGATTATACGAATATCTTGAACAAAGCCAAAAAAGTGATGCAGGAAAAAGCTCTCATAAGCGATTTGCCAAAGGTAGCAAACCGACAGGTAGGACTAATGATGAATCAGTTGGCAGCTTCGATGAATTGGGAAGTTGAGTTTAAGCATTTATCAATTTCTGAACAAAAAAGGCTTGTCGAACTTGTTGGTTTTCAAGAAGTTAAAGAATAAATTTTACATCTGTGAGCTCAACCATTTAGGCTGAGATTTCAAAACTTCAGAATATACGTCGCAGCTTTCGTCATGGGCATTAGGTAAATATCCGATACTCATCAAAAATTCGTTCACAATTTTACCACCAGTAAATTTGAAAGTTTTCTTGAAAATCTTTATCCATTCGATTTTTGTTTTTGGGTGATGCGAAGCCAGCCAATTTCTAAACGAACCATGTTCTTTTTGTAGATTTAGAATAGTTTTTGCATTTTCGATGGTGGCATTGATTTTAAGTTTATTTCTAATTATTCTCGCATCTGCCAAAAGTCTTTCACGGTCTGCTTCTGCGTAGGCAGCTACTTTCAGAATGTCAAAATTATCGTAGGCTGCCCTGAAAGACACTTCTTTTCTCAAAATAGTCTCCCAACTAAGTCCAGCTTGATTGATTTCAAAGATAAGTCGGCAGAACAGCTCGTTATCATCATGAATCGGAAAGCCGTAATGATGGTCATGATAGGCTTTATGTAAGGCTTGTCTTTCGCCCGACATTGATTTGATAGCTGTGCAATACGACATTTTGATAGAAGAGAAGGTTTTAGAAGGCTAGATTTTGCAATTAAAAATACATAAATACCTCATTGATAGGTATTTATATCCTTATCGGTGCTCCCACAAGATTCGGAATTTGTTTTTAATGGTATAATATTTAAAGCTTTAAAAGTGTTTAAATCGAGTAGGAGGCCTAAAATAATTTTTATTAAGCTACATTCAAGTCACAATTGAAAGATTGTATTCAATGAGTTAAAACTTAATAATTAAAGCTTTAAAAATAGCGTTGCAAATTGTTGTGATATTTACAAAACTCAGACATGAAAACTAAATAGTGTTGGGCTTTTGAGTCTGTGAATTAAACGTTGTCATTGCACTATTTGGATAAAGATTTTTCAGTCTGATTAGACGTTAAATATGTTTTGTTGTCTTCCTGCTTACACTTAAATATAAGAAAATTTGGTTATCGATCGCTGGGATAATACTTGATCTAAATTATCCCACTTATCAAAAACAATATAGTATTTTTAAGGTGTACTTTTTGTGTTTTTAATTTATTTATCATTTTCTCAATTCAAAAAAATAGGACAGTTGTTAACGAGCCTTTTTATGGCTTTTTGAAAAACATACTTTGTAAAATTTTTAAAAATAATTTAGAAAGGGTAGTAAATTAGGAGAATTGTTTTCCTAAATTGAGTTTACGATTAAACTAAAGCAACACTTTCAATAGCGGGCAATTGAGCGTGTCTGAATGGTTTAAAATGGGCTTTGAAAGCTGAGCTCATTTGATTCTTCATAATGAATTTAGTAATTCTCTTGCTTTGTCTGTTTGTAAGGATATTAAATAATAATAAGCTTGATCCAATATTTTATTTTCTATTTCCTTCCCTTTGTATTTTTTTCTATTTTGGTATAATTTTACAGCTAATGCTAAGTCGTTCTCATTTTGTGTTACACCGAGATACTTCTGTATAGTTGAAAGTTGAAGATAATTATATTCGTTAGAAGGTTCCATAGCAGTTCCTTCTCCCCAATCGTTCCAAGTTATTAATTGCAAAAAATCTATTTTTGCATCTTTCGCTCTTTTTAATGATGCGATTAATAAATCACCATTTTTATTTGGGTATGTTGTATATCCATCCCCCCAACCGCCGATTTTATAAAAATCTCTAAACTCAAACATCGCACCACCGCCAGTAAATTTTAGTTTGGATGAATAATTGTAAAATTTATTGTCAATAGTTTCATCAACCCAAGCGAAAGCTCCCTCCGCTGATTTAGATAAATTAAAATAATCGCCATGATAAGCTAAAGGAAAAAATATTACACCTTTAGAGGTTACAGAAAATATATCTTGCCAGTCTTGGTCTGATTTAATAGCCTGAGGGCCAAAATTTAATAAAACAGGTTTGTTGTTTAACTTGAAATATTCAGGGTTATTAAAAAAAGTGTCATCCATATATTTCATAACTCTTTTACCCTCTTCTATTTTGTCAGTAATAATAGCTTTTTCAAATGCATTTTTCAATGCTGCGTCTTCATAGCAAATAGAATATTTTAGTCCGGCTTTTTGAAGCCAAGGTATTAATGCTAATGTATGTTCATGCAATAATTTCCAGTCATATACGGTGGTAATACCGGGGTAGTCAATAATTACGCCATCTATTCCAGACAATTTAATTAGTATTGAAGCATATTCACAATAATTTGGTTCACCGTTGTCATAAGGACCTATTAAAGGATAATAATGTGAAGCAATTTGTCTTTTTCCATTTCCATCTTTTATTTCGGGATTTTGTGTATTCATTGTCCAATGTTGTCCCCACTTACCGAATTTAGAATTTCCAAATTCAGCAAATTCAGGACTTTCAAACCAAGGCATGTAATGAATAAAAGTAGGGGTAATATTTTGTTTTGAAATCTCTTTAGAATCGTATTTAATAACCTTAAATGGTTCAGTCGCAAATTTGGGTAGAAAGGAATAAATTTTTTTATCACCATTTTCTGCTGTAATAATAAATTCAACGGAATTATTATCTAAATTAATTTCATCATTTAATACAATGTTTGAACTGGCCTTCTCTGAAATTTTTATTGATTTTATTTTAATTTTTGTAAGTTTAATAGGAAGGTTTACAATTAAATCTATTTTTAAATCATTTATAATGGCTTTATAGTCAATACTGGTATCTGAAAATGTCAGTTCAATTAACTCGTTTTTTGTTGAAGCAGGGCTTACGACCTCTATTTCTTTTTTAACACAAGAAATTTGAAAAAAAATCAAGCAAATGGAATAAGTAATTTTTAAAAAATTATTCATTTAGAAATAAGTAAAATCTGATTAATGTTGTTATTTAAGAGGTCTAATTATTATATAGCCGCCTTCTAATATACGAAAATTTTGTGGTTCTCCGCAGCGGTTTTACGTTTTTAAACGGCTTTCAAATAAAAAAAATATGGTATTTAAAAATTGCAAAAATATACAAAATATCTGCGAAATCATGCAATTGAGCCATTCTGTTTGAGTCTCTTTGAAGATCTAAAATGCTGCAAGCTAATATTGCCATATTTGCTATTAAACAAGACAAATCTTTTTTTTAATGTTTAAATATACTTTAAAAATGTTATACTAACGCTGTGATTAGTAAGTTCGACTAACAACTGAACTGTCTCCAAACAGCATTATGTAATTCTACGGAGGAATCATTCTGATGAGAAGTGATAACTTTTTTCGGTGTTTTTTTTGCGTTTATACCTCTATAATATCACTCTAAACATTGCATATGGTATTGATCTTACAATTTACCCAGCTTCTATGTTTTTCTTCTTTTGAAATATCGCAAACTTCGACTTACCTTTTTTTCTTTTCGAGCGTATTTTGGTTTTAAGGTTTCTTCTTGTGTAAAAGTAAAGATTGTTTTTGAATTCTTGAGTCTGCTCAACGCATTCAGTCAATGGTTCTTTTTGATTACAAGTGACGGCTGCTAATTATACAAAGATATATCAGAAAGTAAACTAAGTTCAGCAGGAATTACGGAAATCATAAATGCTTACTAAATCTTCAAAAATGCGGCTAATATAGGAATAATATTGGTTTGCTTTAATTCAATTGCATTTACTCATTTTACTCTTACCCTTCAAATGAATAATTTAATTTAAGCCTTTGATTGAATGATATTTAAAAAAACAGTATAATCGAAAAAGAAGAAAAATTGGTGATGCCTGAAGATGACAAACATCGTAAGTACTGAGACACAAGACATGAGACGGATCGCCGCAGCGATTAGAGACAAGAGATAAAATACTAATTATCAAAAAGTTATATCGTTTCAATTTGTCGATTAATATTGTCTCATTACATATTAAAATTTTTGAGCAATTTCTTTTGTCGCAACTGAAACACATTTATACTGACAAATTGATTATTGAAGCAGTTAAACGTATCTATCAAAGTAATGGGACTAACCATATAAAAGAACTGAACCAAAAACTATATATAAGCTTAAGCCCCTCTGAGAAACGATTTAGAAAATTGTTGGAAATACAGCCGAAAATTCGCTTATTTGGTTTGCTTCAATACAGCGTTTGACAATAGGAATACTGCCAAAACATTAACCGAAATCTGCTATGAAAACAATTTCTTCGACCAAGACCACTACATAAAAGACTTTAAACAGTTTACAGGTGATACAACAGAAAATTTTAAACGCTTCTTGTAGAAAAACGATTTTTTACAATTACAAGGATTTCAAGTTTTGCAACTTTGCTATGTAATCTTAATGTATTGGAAATCAAAAAATACGTTGCTTGTAACTCAACGAATGGTTTAACGATTTAAAATCAAGAACAATTGTTTACAGTGGAACAAATCAAAACAGCTCATAAAAGTCTAATATCAAGGGCAGACTTCCCTGCATATATTCTAGAAATTAAGTCATTGGGAAGTTACTCAATGTGAAGCTTATGTAGCAGATGGATAGTTTGATTTACACGCTGCATAAAATTATACTGCAAGAGTAACCGAAAAACATGAACAGGTTGCCAATGCTAATTTTGCGAATTAGAGGAATTTAAAGCCTAATTGATTGCTCTTCAACAAGGGAAAACCTAATATCTGACTTTCATTAAAATGTGTCCTGAAACAGGGATTGAATATTGGGTAAATTGCATGGATAAAAATCACATGTAGCTATTTTGATAAAGTAGGAAATGAAATTTTATTAGAAACCATTTCTCGGTAATCATATAAATTGATTGATTCAAAACGACTGATTTCAAAGTTATATCTAATAAACTTGAAATAATTGTATCTACATCATCGCTTGGTAATAAATATTACACAAGAAATGCCATTCTGAAATTTAAAGATACTGAAAACTCTCTAATTCATGGTTTTTTGCAAAATTGCATTGCCATTTATCAACAATTTGCTCATCTTTAAACAATCATAAGACCTTTCCATATTTTCTGGAGATGCCTTTTGATTGTGATCCAAAATACAATTTTTGTTTTTAGTGGTCTCGTCGGGAACACATTAAACATTAACTATAAGGCAGTTATCATAAATTTCATTATTTGGTAACATATTAAGTAAGCAAATAATAACTTTAAATATATTTTGAGGCTTTTTTGTTTAACCCTTAAGAGACTTTTTTTACAATACTGATGAATTTTAACAATTCCTTAAAGTTTAAACAATCATAAATTGTTTCCTTTAAATTTTCACATATTATATTCGACTAAACTTTCACATCTGTCTTTTTTATGCGGTTTGCAATAAATATACTTCGAAATCACAAAGCATTCCATATTCATAAAATTTCAAGAATATTTTATAGATAGCTTTTCAAAAAACTATGGATAGCAATTATACTTCAGTATTACTCAAAGAATATTTGTTTTTGGATAAACAGTTTGGTTTTAAATCTTAATTATAAGTTATTAATATTTTACTTCAACACCATCTTCCAGTATAATAAGGATTAAGACTTCTGAGAATGTCCATCAAAATCGTCAGATTCAAGCAGAAACCATCTTCCAGTATAATAAGGATTAAGACACATCATCTATGTTAAGGCATTCGTAGTAATTAATTAAGCAGAAACCATCTTCCAGTATAATAAGGATTAAGACTTATTTAAGTTTTGTTTTACTTAGGAAGTAGTTGTATGAGCAGAAACCATCTTCCAGTATAATAAGGATTAAGACTATATCAAGATGGTTTATATACTTGCTCATTTCGTCAAGCAGAAACCATCTTCCAGTATAATAAGGATTAAGACATCAATACCTTCCTTCCAACTACGGTATTCGATTACAAGCAGAAACCATCTTCCAGTATAATAAGGATTAAGACACCCTTTATAATTTCTTTAATCTCTTGTGCTTTTGAAGCAGAAACCATCTTCCAGTATAATAAGGATTAAGACCTTCATCGTTAATTTTGCCATAAATATCAGTTACAAAAGCAGAAACCATCTTCCAGTATAATAAGGATTAAGACTTCTTCTATTTTTTGTTTTTCTTCTTCCAAGGCAGTTTAGCAGAAACCATCTTCCAGTATAATAAGGATTAAGACTTTCAATATCACGGTTATTTAAAAAATCTTGTTTTAAAGCAGAAACCATCTTCCAGTATAATAAGGATTAAGACTTAATAAAGTTGTGTTTTCTTTGTTGTAAGGCTTAGCAGAAACCATCTTCCAGTATAATAAGGATTAAGACTAGAAACTCTTAATCTTATTTGAGTTCCTGAAACAGGAGCAGAAACCATCTTCCAGTATAATAAGGATTAATAGTTTTGCTTTTAATCAATTGCTTTTACCGTTGCAGAAATTACCATCCCCTTGCAGTGCAGTTTGTCAAAGGCTTGAATTTAAAAATCTTGAAGATGTTAGAGTTACAATGAATCGGTTTAGAAGATTCTATAACTTTGAAAGAATTCATGGAGGAATTGGATTTCAAAGTCCAGCAGAGTATTTAGTATCAAAAGGAATTATTATGAGTCAAGAAAGTTTTTAAATAAATTATTCAACAATTTTAAATTAAATTCAAACGTAATTTTAATAGACGCTTGGTGTCCAGTATTTAGCGTTTAGCACAGAAAAATGTAAGTAAGATTAAGTAAAGTTAAAGTTTTGGTTAGATTCCTAAATTAACTTTAAAAGTGTTAAGAATACCTTTTTGAATTAATCTTAACACTTTTAAAGCCATTTTCAGTGGTCTCGTCGGGAATCTAAGCAGAACACCGCCCGATTGTCCGCAACTCCGACCGCATCAAGGTTTAGAAACGGTTATTTTACAAAATGTGACCTCGGCGGGAATCGAACCCGCATCTAAAGTTTAGGAAACTTCTATTCTATCCATTGAACTACGTGGTCTTTATTCTTTATCTCAAACGTTTAGGAAACGCTATCGGTGCGACGTTCGCTCTATCCGTTGAACTACGAAACCAATTATATTTCTACAAAAATATAAAGAATTTGTTTCTTTTGCATCAATTAATCCCGATTTCGTCAATAAATAACCAAGCGGGGCTGCCTTTGCCAGGGTGATTGTCGGGGAGTTTGCCGTAATTTTGAGCTATAATTTTCACATAACGTCCTTTTTTGCCGTCAATTCCTACGCTTAGTTGTTGTACAACTTTTTCTTCACCTTCTAAGTTACCCAATTCCATTTTTTTTGCACTTGTAAACTTTTTGCCATCTTCCGAAACAAAAACTTCTACCTCACGAGGCAACATTATCCATGAACCTCTCGAACGAAAAAAAGCAAACGAAACCGTTTGTAAGTTCAATATTTTTCCTAAATCAATCGTTACATCAAGGTTTTTACCCTCAAAACCTACCCAAGTGTCCAAGTTTCCTGCTTCTCCTTTTACGCCATTGGTTAGGCCGTAAGTTTCACCGCCAAGATATTTGGTTGGCTGGCTCGCCAAAGTATATTTTCGTCCTGTCGATTTATTGATGTAATAATATTTGCTCAAATCTTTACCCAATTTTTGTCCTTTGTCGGTAAATGTTGTTGCTCTTACTGTTACATCTTTGGTCACTACTACACCTGTTTTCTGATAAACTAAAGAACTTGCCTTTGGCTCTGTGCCATCAATGGTATATCTGATAACTGCTCCATTATCAGCAGTTTTGAGTTTTACGACCACTTTACTTTTAGCGTTTACCGATGAATTTGCCAAAACATCATAATACGCATTTGAGTAATTAACGGCTAAAAATCTAAGACGCTCAAAGTGCGTTTTTAGGCGATTCGTAAAATCTTTGTAATCTTTTGTATTATTGGCTACCCAACCCACCTCGGCCAAAGCCGATGCTCTTGGGAATACCATATATTCGGCGTGACTTGTAGTGGCGATGTATTCAGTCCAAACGTTTCCTTGTACACCCAAAATATGTTTGGCTTGCTCGGCCGTTATTCCCTCGGGAATCGGATTGTATGAATATACCTTTTCAAGCGGTAAAAATCCGCCGATTGCAACTGGCTCTGCTGATGGTTCTGACTGATAAGCATCTAAATAGCAGTAGCTTCCCGGTGACATTATGGCATCGTGGTTTTGTTTCACGGCTTCGATTCCGCCCTCAATGCCTCGCCACGACATAATTGTGGCGTTTGGCGAAATTCCACCCTCCAAAATTTCGTCCCAACCAATCATTTTTTTGCCTTTTGAGATCAAAAATTTGTCAATTCTTTTGATGAAATAACTTTGCAATTCGTGTTCGTCTTTCAAGCCTTCTTTTTTCATCAATTCCTGACAAAAAGGACTGTTTTTCCACGAAACTTTTGGACATTCATCACCACCGATATGTACATAATTGCTTGGAAATAAGGCGATTACTTCGGTCAAGACATCTTCTAAGAAAGAAAAAGTTTGTTCAGTTGGGCAGAAAACATCATCATAAACGCCCCATTTTACACCGACTTGATAAGGGCCTTTGGAGCATCCTAATTCTGGATAAGCCGCCAAGGCTGCCATTGCATGACCTGGCATTTCGATTTCGGGAATCACCTTAACGAAGTTCTTTTGGGCGTATTTTACTACTTCCGAGATTTGTTCTTGGGTGTAAAATCCACCGTAATGTTTTCCATCAAAACGCTGGTCTGTATAATGCCCTTCCATTGATTCTTTGCGTTTTGAGCCAATTTCTGTCAATTTTGGATATTTTTTTATTTCAATTCTCCAACCTTGATCGTCGGTTAAGTGCCAATGAAAAGTATTCATTTTATGCAAAGCCAACAAATCAATGTATTTTTTGATAAACGAAACAGGAAAAAAATGTCGACTTACATCGAGCATTAAACCACGATACCCAAACTGTGGATGGTCATAAATCGAGCAATTTGGAATGGTCCATTTTACGTCATTTGCCGCCGAACTACTATAAATTTCGCTTGGAAGTAACTGTAAAAGGCTTTGTAAGGCATAAAATTCGCCTTTTGCCGTTGAGGCTGAAAGTGCCACACTATTTGATTCTATTTTTAGTGTATAATCCTCTTCGCCCAAAGTTTTATCACCCGATTTTGGGCTAAGTGGCATAAAAATAATGGCTTTTGTATTGGCTAAAGCAAAGTCTTTAGGGTCAAATTCTTCGATGTTGAGTGTCATACTCGAAGTTATCAGAAAACGCTCGCTCAGCATTTCGGCCAATAGACGTAAATCTGGATTGTTTCTCGGAATCAAAATCTTGGTTTGGGCATTGACCGAAAATATACCAGCCGATTGGACGAATTGTGCAGGTTTTGGAATGATTGCGTATTTG
>CAMAQF010000037.1 GCA_945860265.1 Emticicia agri
TTGGTGCAGGCGGTAAATCATTGATTGTAACAATAATAGTTGTTTTTGCACTTTCACAACTGGCTGGTGCAGGACTTTTTTGACTTACCTTGTAAATTTGTGTTCCAGCAATTGAAGTATTTGGAGTTGGAGCAGATGTCAAAATATTATCATTTTCATCATACCAAATTGTGCTATTAGAACCTGAAGCTGTAGCAGTGAGGGCTGTTGCCGTGCTATTTTTACAGTATGCAATTGTAGTTGTTGCACTCGGATTTGTCGGAATGGTATTGACTACAACACTAATTGAAGACCTCGTACTCTCGCAAGTATAAGTATTTTTCTGACTAACATAGTAAGTCGTTGTACCTAAAATAGCCGATGTTGGTATTGGAGCAGAAACACTTGAAACTCCACCTGTTGAGTTCGTTCCGTACCATAATAAAGCACTACCTCCAGTTGCGGTGGCAATTAGGCTATTCGTGTTGGCATTTTGACAATAATTAATAGAACTCGTAATTGTCGGTGCAGAAGGTGTAGGATTTACCGTGAAATTTGTTTGTGAACGAGTACTTTTACACCCAAAAGTATTTTCTTGTTCTACCCAATAATTCAAAACGCTTGGTGTTGTTGAATTGGTTGGCAAAATATCTGAAAGAGGAATATTGTAAGTATGAGAACTGGTTGTAATCGCAGAACTTGAAGATACCGCTGTACCACCAGCAGCCTGATTATACCATCTTACTTTATTTGTTACGAGTTCTTTTGCCATTGTCAGAGCAACAGCATTTCCTTGACAAACAACCGCTGAAACTGGATTTATCGTAATAGATGGTACGACTGGAATTGGATTTATATTTACAACTACACTGGCTGATAAAGCACTTTCACAACCACTTTTTGTGCAAAGAGCCTGGTATGTTTTTGAACTAACTGTCGAAGGAGTAAATGTATAAATGGCATTAGACGAAACTAAGACATCATTTTCATACCAAGAAGTAGCTCCGCCCACACCTGCACAGCCTGTTGAGTTAAGCGTAATTGATTCTCCCAAACAAGCATTTTGAGGCGATGTAGTATTGATTATCGGAATAGGCGGAATTTGTTTTACATTAAGTGTAAGCTCTGCGGAGGTTCGTGAACAGGTGATAGCTGCACCTTGATTTATCGACCCATCGTTATCGTTATTAACACTTACATTAAAGACAACTTTACAACGATACTTCTTGCCATCTTGAGCAAAAGGAATCGGTGTAAAATTTAATGTCTGAGTCGTAGCTCCCGAAATTCCTCCGCCACTGCTTACATTTCCCCAAGTATTTGAAGTTGCATCCAAAACCTCCCATTGATAACTTACAACATTGGCAATAATCTCTGATGATATGGGAACTGTGAGAGCATAATTTGTATTTTCACAAACTGCGTTATTGGTTATACTACCAACATTATTTAGATATAAAGTGGCGGGATTTGAGGTTACAGTGCAGCCATTGCCATCAGTTGCTATATATCTGAATTGTGTTCTTGAAACATTAGGGCTACCTGTTGGTGAAACTTGAAGAATATTTCCAGAAAAGACTGTCGGTATAGCATTTGTTAGTGCTGTAAAACTTGATTCTGAAGAAAGTTTCCTTTGCCACTGATAAGTTATGGCACTCCCTAAATCAGTGCTGGATGTTGAAGCATTTGCCAGAAAACGAATGCTATTTGGCTCGCAATCAAATTGAGTTATTGGGTGATCTATAATGCTTAAACTATTAACAGTTACATTAACCGACGAACTCGCCGCACTTTCACAACCATCGGCAGTTTTGCAAGTAGCCGTATAAGTAGTATTTACAGTTGGGCTAACCGAAATCTCTGCCGCTACTTCCCCAGTTGACCATTTCGGTGTTCCACTCGTACACGAGCCTGTAAGCGTTACAGAGCTTCCCAAACACACCGAAGCATTCGGCTGCAAAGTAGGCGGCCCTAAAACAGTAAATGTGGCTTTATAAGTAGAACCATAATTATTCGAATACAATGTCAACCTAGGACAACCGCCGCTTATTGGATTTTGTGTCAAAATCTCAATTACATAAGTTCCTGAATCTCGCCCATTTAATACATTGATATTCTGTGAATTATTTCTCCAAGTCTGATTCCCCCCACATCCACCGGCATCGTTTGATGCCAAAGGCATTGGGAATCTTGAAAAATTAGGTGCAGTTCCCCCAGTCGGATAAATTCTATAAAAGAAAGTCCCGCTTGATAGAATACACCCACTACATGAATAAGTATTATTTTGTCCACCTGAAATGACTAATGAGCATCCAGCACCAAATTCCCCTAACGAGCCCCCAAAATTAGGATTAGCCACTTGATCAGTTTGCAAATCATAATATGTATTACCACTACCATTTTTATTCAATATTACGTATGATTCGGAAATACCTCTGTCACTATCATTTTGTAGTTGAGCAGATGCTAAATGAGAAATAACTGTTCCAATGAAAAAAACAAATAACTTCTTCATAAAAAATAATTAAAAAGGTAAAATTTATACTATCATACAAGCCATTTAAGTACTAAGACCAAAATAATCAACATAAGCCTACTTACTATTTTGTTAAAAATCAAACTTTTTAATTTCAAATCCCTCGCATCTTTTCTTGTGTTTCATTATTTAAAAGGCAAATAATCAGTAAATAAAACTTTGCAATCTTCGCTCCTTAAAGAGGTAAAAAAAATTCCTTTTCAATATCAATATTTTCACTAGCTGTTATTAATTATTGATTCTAAAGTATAAATATGGCATTTAAAAGCATTCGTCACAAAAATATCAATAATGTTACCTATTTAAATAACCAAAAAGGATTTTAACTTATCGTTTTTAGCATATTCGCTCCATCTATTACCTTCCTAGTAAGATTTATAAAAATTAGAAGATGAATCAAAAATTTGGCATAACTTCTCAGATAGACTTTACCACTCATTTGATAAATTGTGCACGGACAATAGTCAACAAGCCCTAAGTAAAATAATAAGCTGATAGACAGCTATTTAACTATTTTCAAATTTGTTAAATAATACTATCCTATTACTGAATATTAACAATTAAAAGCAAAATTTGCTTCATAAAAACTCTTTACAAAAAAGCCGTCTCAAAAGAAACGGCTCTTTGCGTACAACCCTAACCACTATGAAAAAACATCATCTACTAAATATATTTACCTTGACCGAAGTTTCGACCAATGCTTAAAACCTCCTTATTTTAAAAAAATGATAAAGCTCGAATATCCCCAGAGCAAGCAAAATTAATAACAACAATATTTGTAGTGGATAAATCAAGATTAAATTAATAAAACTTGTAAGAATTTCTAAAAACATATTACTTCTTTTTGGTGTTAAAATGCAAAGTCCTAAGTATAGAGATGAAAATAAGCGAAAAATATTTATTATTACTTTACTGATAATCAAGCTTTTATCGCTGTGGCGAACAGTCGATGCGGCAACCTGTCTCATTTCTTGTGTCTAAGTATTTAAAAAACTATAATCTCCTAAATTTTCAAAAGTATTTAGTAGGCAATATATGATTTTACCTTTTTACTACTTAATAACGTTTATTAATGGTCTTATAACTATCCAAAAAGGTTATTTTTCTTACCATTTTGGCTTTATTTTAGACCTTAAATAGCCCAAGGTCAATGGCCAAAAAAGCTAGAGTAAGGTAATAAGCTTATAGACCGCTATTTAGCTCTTCACAAATTTGTCGATTAATATTATTATAGAAATTAAAAGTATTTTAAATAATTTCAGCAGAAAAAACCCTGATTTTTTAAACATATTTCACAATATTACTCCTTATATACCTACCACTCAGATTGCTTTTCTTTCTTTAAAACTATTTTATTTCACGCTAAAAAATTAATAACTATGAAAATAAATATCGAAACCGCTGTAAATCAATCTGTTATTGACGTTTGGAATCAATTTGATGATAAATTACTCCTAAAGCTATCTCCACCTTTTCCTCCTGTGAAACTTATAAACTTTGGACAAGAAGTTGGTGAAAAAGTAACATTTGAATTAAATTTTTTTATTTTACGACAACTTTGGGTCAGTAAAATAACTGATTCTTATTTATCGGTTAAAGAATCATATTTTGTTGATGAAGGTGTAACACTGCCGTTTTTTCTAAAATACTGGAAGCACAAGCACCGTATCGTGCGAGACGATACCTCGCCGAATGGCTCTGGAAGTATAATAATTGATGAAATTGAATTTCGAACGCCGACTATTTTGACAGATTACATTTTTTATCCTATCTTGTATCTTCAATTCCTTTATCGCAAACCAATTTATCGAAAATTTTTCACCTCCCGCCCCTAAAGGAAGGTTAAAAAAGCTCCCCTTTTGGGGCGGGGGGGGCGGATATTATACTATGAAACTAAACATTACTTGGAAAATCTTCATCGGCATGACGCTCGGTATCATTGTCGGTTATTTCATTCACAATCACTTCGATTTAGGGCAATTTAGTATAAAAGATGCCGCATTACTCACTCCCGAACAGGTTAAAGCCAATGAAGGTGTGAAAGATTGGAGTTCGTATCTTCAATTGCTCTCAAAGATTTTCCTACGTCTAATTCAGATGATTTTAGGGCCTTTGGTATTTTCTATTCTATCAGTAGGAATTGCCAAACTAGGAGATTTCAAAGTAGTTGGTCGTGTTGGACTCAAAACGTTAGGTTATTTCTATTTCGCCACAATTCTTTCTCTAATTACTGGTATGATTGCCGTAAACGTTATGAAACCTGGCAAAGTAATGACGCTTGATTTACCAAGCACAGGAACAGATACAGGAGTTGAAGCAAAAAAAATGACGCTTGAAAACTTTATTACACACGTTTTCCCGAAGAGTATTTTTGAGGCACTTTCTACCAACGAAGTATTACAAATCGTAGTATTTTCACTGTTTTTTGGTATAGCATTGGCTGCCATCGGCGAAAAAGGAAAAAGCGTAACCAAAGCCCTTGATGCCATTTCAGAAGTGATGTTTAAGATTGTTGGCTACGTAATGACTTTTGCTCCTTATGCAGTTTTTGGTTCGGTTGCAGCCGTAATTGCATCTAAAGGTATAGGCGTATTAGGTGGTTATTTATATTTAATAGTTTGTTTCTTTGCAACACTGGCTTTTTTCATCGTCATTGTTTTGTGGGTAATATGTCTCACACAGAAAATCGACTATTGGAAATTGTTGAAGTATGTAAAAGACGCTCTTTTCTTATCGTTCAGCACGGCAAGTTCGGAAGCCTCAATGCCTTTGCAGATTGAACAGCTCAAAAAATTTGGTATTTCAGAACGTATAATCAGTTTTGTTTTGCCTTTAGGATATTCATTCAACCTTGATGGTTCAATGATGTACATGACCTTTGCAACGGGCTTTATTGCACAAATCTATGGAATTGAATTAACGCTTGGTCAGCAAGTTACAATGCTGCTTACGCTCCTGCTTACGAGTAAAGGTATCGCTGGTGTGCCTCGTGCGTCATTGGTAGTAATTGCTGGCACACTTACTATGTTTGGTCTTCCACAAGAAGGTATCAGTTTAGTTTTGGCAGTTGACTGGTTGTTGGATATGGGCCGCTCGGCCACTTCGGTAGCAGGAAATGCAGTTGCAACGGCAGTTGTAGCTAAATGGGAAGGAGAATTGAAAGAGTAAATTAAACTGATTTAAGCATAATATATACAAAAACCCCTCACAATCATCTATTATGAGGGGTTTTTGATATAATTTAATTTTATCAAGCCCCTTCCAGTTTTTCCAAAATTAGCTCTTCAATATATTCTCTGATTGAATCAATTTTAATTTGTGTAACCACATCTTGTGCGAATGCCAAGAGTTGCAAACGGATCGCTTCTTTTTTAGGAATACCTCTTGACTGCATGTAGAAAATTGCCTCGTCATTCAGTTGCCCAGTTGTTGTTCCATGCGAACATTTCACATCATCTGCCCAAATTTCTAATTGAGGTTTTGTATTCATGGTTGCCTCATCAGAAGTTACCACGTTTCGGCAGTTTTGATAAGCGTTAGTTTTCTGAGCATCTTCTCTTACGAAAATTTTACCATTAAAAACTCCTGTTGATTTGTCCATCAAAATCCCTTTATAAAGCTCGTGACTTTCGCAATTTGGTTTTCTGTGGTCAACAACTGTGTGATTATCAACATGTTGCTTGCCATTTGGCACGTACAAACCAAACAAATGACTTTCAATATGTTCGCCATCAAGCACCACATTGAGGTTATTTCTTACAAAACCACCATTCAAAGTTGCCGTTGCCGAATAAAAATAGCTACGTCCCTTTTGGTAAACTTGTGTAGTGCCGATATGATACGATTTATCACTTTCGCTCTGCACTTTATAATAGTCAACCATAGCTGAATCATCAACTATGATTTCTGTAACTGTATTTACAAATGCTGCATTATCTCCTACCGTTCGATACGCCTCAGCAATTTTCACTTGTGAATTTTTACCCACAATAATAAGGTTTCGTGGTTGCGAACCAACATTAGCCAAACGAACATCTGAGATAAATCTTAAAATGATTGGCTCTTCAACTATCTTATTATCAGCCACTTGCACTACAACACCATCATTAGCA
This sequence comes from Emticicia agri, assembly GCA_945860265.1. Lineage (GTDB taxonomy): Bacteria > Bacteroidota > Bacteroidia > Cytophagales > Spirosomataceae > Emticicia > Emticicia agri_A. The sequence continues at coordinate 6,628 of CAMAQF010000037.1, forward strand.
AGAGCAGTATTTAGAGCAGTAAATGCATCAGTTTCGTAGTTGGCATATTTACCAAAATAACCCTCGATTAATTCAGGTTGTTGAGCCAATGCTTCCGAAAAAGGAATAACTCTTAGCTTATTTTCGGGTGTTGCAATCTGAGAAAGTTCGGCATTATAAACACCATTGATAAAATATAAAACGTTTCCAGTAAGGTGTGGTAACGGAATTTTATCAAGGTCAACTTGGTTAAACTCGGTTTTGGTATGGAAATCAAATGTTTGTTTTACTAAATTGCTTACATTCGAATATTTCCATTCTTCATGACGAATGGTTGGAAAACCTAATTTATCAAAATTTTGCATTGCTTCACCACGTAATTGATGAATCGGCAAAGCTGCTTTACCATTCAGTTTTGCTTGTGACAAATGAAAATCAGCGATTAATTCTGCTTTTAGACTTGAAGTATCTTTATTTTCTATCGAACTCATTATTCAAAATTTTCTATATCCATTTCTCCGAACCTTTTCGGAAAAATTGTTCTACAATTCTGCAATTGCTTCTAATTCTATTTTATATCCAAAATGTAATTCTGGCACGGGAATGATTGAGCGTGCTGGGCGATGCTCTCCAAAATATTTTGCATAAAGTTGGTTCACAATTGCCCAATTCTCACCTCCTGAGATATAAATTGTAGCTTTTATCACTTTATCCGATGTCACCCCTACTTCCTGCAAAATCTGATTTAAATTATCAAAAACAACAAATAACTGCTCCTCGATACTCGACTCGATTGGTAGTTTTTCAGAGGTTTTGATTTTTATTGGCAAAATTCCTGAAGTGAAAAGCAGTCCACCACTCACAATCGCTTGAGAATAATGCCCTAAAGGCTTCAGACTATCTTTGACTTGAATTTTCTGCATAAATTATCAAGGTAACGTTCTCAGAGCGAAGTCGAAGGTTTACACAGCCTCCAAAGCGTCAACTTCGTTTTTAATCCAATCGTAGCCTTTTTCTTCTAATTCAAGAGCTAATTCTTTTGTTCCCGATTTAACGATACGTCCTTTGTAAAGTACATGTACGAAATCTGGTACTATATAATCAAGCAAACGTTGATAGTGAGTAACGATAACAAACGAACTCTTTCCGTCACGCAATTGGTTTACACCTTCTGCTACAATACGAAGAGCATCAATATCAAGGCCTGAATCGGTTTCATCCAAAAGCCCTAAGACCGGCTCAAGCATGGCCATTTGGAAAATTTCGTTACGTTTTTTCTCTCCACCTGAAAAACCTTCGTTAAGTGAACGTTTCAATAGAGCATCATCGATTTTTACCAATTTTGCTTTCTCTCTCATTCTTTTTAAAAACTGAGCGGCATCAAGTGGTTCTTGACCATTATACTTGCGAATTTCATTGATTGCTGTTTTCAAGAAATTGATGGTTGTAACACCAGGAATCTCAACAGGATATTGGAATGCCAAGAAAATACCTTCAGCAGCACGTTTTTCGGGAGCTAAATCAAGCAAATCTTTTCCGTTGAATGTAACAGAACCTTCAGTCACCTCGTAATCTTCACGACCCGCCAAAACCGAGGCCAAAGTGCTTTTACCTGAGCCATTTGGCCCCATGATAGCATGAACTTCGCCTGGCTTTATTTCTAAATTTATTCCACGTAATATTTCTTTTTCTTCGATTCTTGCGTGTAAATTACTGATAGTAAGCATTTTATTCTTTCGCTATTTTATAAATTTCAACGATTTACGAAATAAAATTTCGTACTCTAATTAATTTGCAAAGATACAATCAAAATAGCCAAGATGCTATTCTCAATTATAATAACTCTAAATAAAGCTTTGTTGTTCCGTTGGGTAAGTTTTTTTTGAACAAAGGCTGTTAAAGTTTTAATTATTTTCAAAAAGGATTAGGATTATTTAACAATTACTTAGCAGTATACGTACTTTACCAATATTAACGATGCCAAAGATTTTTTGAATTTATTGTAACTTTCCAAATACTCACTAAATAGAAATGACGCTTATTCATAAAATTTGACTAGTTTTTAATACATCTAAATAAAATTTTCAAATCAATTTGACTATGTGCTTATTGTGACAATAATTGTACACTTCGTTTTTTTATTTAGGTTGCATTTTTTAAAATTTTATTACCAAAATATTAAGGAATCATTAACAACAATTACAAAAGTTTATCTTTTCGTTAAGTTCTTTTCACACAGCAATTTTCATTAATTCAGCATTCTACTTTTGTAGCTTGGAAACGTGTAAACTTTTAAAAATACTATTTCCAAAAATCTTAAAATTTTTGCTCTGAACAAATTAATTTCAACATGAGAAACATTTATCTATTATTATTTCTTTTTACTAACCTTGCTTTTGCTCAAAATAAAGCATCAATAGAAGGTAAAATTACCGATGCTTCTGGGTACTTACCAGGCGTAAATCTTACTATAAAGAATACTACAAAAGGCACATCGACTGACCTTGACGGTACTTTCAGAATAGAAAACTTATCACTCGGCAAATGTGAATTAATTGTCTCTTTTGTTGGCTATGCTCCAAAAACCGTGTCATTAAACTTGGTATCTGGAAGCAATAATATTGGCACAATTAATCTTACGGATCTTGACCAATCACTACAAGAAGTTGTAGTAAAGGCAGCCATGGCACCTTCACAAATGAAGGCATTGAGTATCAAGAAAAACTCATTGGCAATCATTGAGGTAATTGCAGCTGATGCTATCGGAAAACTTCCAGATAGAAATGCAGCCGAAGCTGTTCAGCGAATGCAAGGTGTTTCGGTGGCTCGTTATCACGGAGAAGCTGACCAAGCAACCGTAAGAGGAACACCTTTTGGTTGGACTTCTACGCTGTTCAACGGAACCCGTATGCCAAGTGCCAGTGTTTATGGTAGCCGAAATTCGATTTTAGATGCGGTGCCTTCAGAAATGATTCAGTATGTACAATTGGCAAAAGCCATTACTCCTGATATGGAAGGCGATGCCATTGGTGGCTCTATCAATTTTGTGATGCGAACTGCTCCAGAAAACCGTACTTTCAATATTTCAGGTGCAGGCGGATTTAATCAGCGTTCAGAAAATGGTAGTTATAACGCCTCATTGGTTTATGGAGACAGGTTTTTCAATAAAAAACTCGGTGTTATCATTGCATCATCAATTTGGGATAGAAATTGGGCTACCGACGAATTAGCTATTGCCTATAATACAAATCTTACGGGAGCTGCACGAAATTCTGTAAACTCAGTTAATGCAAAGAGATATTTCGGTAAACGCCGTACTTATGGATTGAATGCTGGATTAGAATATAATTTTAATGCCAACAACAAAATATATGCCCGAACATTACTTGACAAATTTGATGATATTCGTCCGGTTTATGAATCTTATTATGAATTCAACTCAAATCGTTATCGTTTTAGCTATCGTTATTCGTTTTATGAAACAGCAATCAAAGGTTTTGAGGTAGGTGGAAGTCATCGGATTACACCAAAAATCAAGGCTGAATGGAAAGCTTCTGACTATCTAATGAAGTTTGAGTTGAATACACCACCAAACTTTGATCCTAAAGGACTTCCAGTTGCTCAATTTTATCAACGCTTGTCAGGTAAATTTGGTAATTTATCGAGCGATGGTCGTAAATATCTATCATTTGATTCTCCAAATGGTGTGGGTGACGACCCAATGAACATTAAGCCAGCTTTAACAAATACTACGGATGTGCTTGACCCGTCTAAGCTTTTGTTATCACAATTAGTAGTGGTTGAATTAGACCAAAGCGAGCAAGATAAAGTGGCTCAACTCGATTTTACAATCAACGCTAATGATAAATTGACATTTAAAGTTGGAGGAAAATATCGTTCAAAAGCACGTTCAGGTGAAATAACCAATAATGTTTATTTACCATCGCTTGCTTTAGGGGTTCCTAACTCTCCGGCATTGGTAAAACTAAGTAATTTACAAACAGAGCAATATCCTCTACCAAACAATTTTTTTAATGAAATTGGTAGCCCTTTCGATAATTTGATTACGACTCCTATCAGCCAAGACCAATTATATAATATATTTACAAAGGATTTTTTTGCTAAAAATGGTATCGTAGAATTGGCACAAGCAACAAACCCAACAACCAAACATACTGGTACAGAAAATGTAGCTGCTGCCTATGCAATGGCTGTTTATGAACCAATGGCTAAATTAAAATTGATTGGTGGTTTCAGAAATGAAAATACACAATTGACCATGAACGGAAAACGTGTAGATATTAAAAATAAAACCGTAACCGATATTACGACCAAAAATAACTACAATGCCTTTTTGCCAATGTTTCATATTAAATATTCGCCAACCGAACAATCGAATATCAGAGCGGCTTACACCAAAACATTTGTTAGAGCCAACTTTACTGATTTAACTGTTTCTGAATCAGTTGATTTGACAAGAGCTGTGCCAACTATCAGCAAAGGAAATCCAAATTTAAACCCAACGTTTGCTAATAATTTTGATTTAATGGGCGAGTATTATTTCAAAAACATTGGTCTTATTTCAGGTGGGGTTTTTCATAAAAATATCCAAAATGTTATTTTTACTGATATTGCTAATGAAACAATCAACGGTACAAATTTCGTGGTGACTCAACCTAAAAACCTTAAAAACTCAAGTTTGACAGGTTTAGAAATTGGTATTACACGACGCTTTTCAAAATTACCAGGTTTCTTGAATGGCTTCGGAATTGAGGTAAATTATTCATTCGTAAACTCATCAGTTGAAGTTCCAAGATTGGTTGATGGAAAGGTTGTTACAGAAAAAACAGGTCTTCCGAATCAATCAAAACACATGGGTAATGCCATTGTTTTCTACGAGAAGAAAGGTTTGAGTTTACGTTTAGCATCAAATTTCAGAGGAAAATCAGTTGAAACTATCAATCAGCAATTAGGCCCAGATTTTTATGTTTGGTCTGATCATAACCTGACACTTGATTTTTCAGGTTCATACACAATTTCTAAGAAAATCAGAACATTCGTTGAATTAAATAACCTCACAAATTCTTATATTGGTTTGTATATGGGCAATAATCGCGACCGTATCACCTCAAGAGAATGGTACTCAATCAGAGGTCAAGCAGGTTTAAAATTCGACATATTTTAACACCTTTTCCTTACCTAACCCAACCTACTGAGCCTCAGTTCAGTAGGTTTTATTTTTAATATCATGAAAAAAATATATATAATTTCTTTCCTTTTTTTGAGCATAACTACAATTGCACAAGAAGTAAATCTTTCATCTGAAAAACTTTGGGCAGAGCGTACATCTGCTAATAAATATGTCATTCGTAAAAATGATAAAACAAAATGGAAGATATTTATCGGCACAAATCCTCAAAAAATTGATTGGAAATCAACTCCAAAAAAAATCAATGATAGTTTGGTTTTTGAGGTTTTGCCTACCGATAGATTATTCTTCGGAGCGATTTACAAAAAAGATACGATTATTTTTTCTGAAAGAAGATTATGGGTAGAAAATGCACCCAATTTCCGAGATTTAGGCGGAATCAAGACTAATAATGGTAAAACAGTCGCGTGGGGAAAATTATTTAGATGCGGCGATATGGGCAAATTTACCGCTAATGATTTGACGATTTTAAAAAAGGAAAATATCAGAAACGTTATTGATTTCAGAAACGAGCAAGAAGTAAAACAAAGTCCTGATATTTATCCATCAGATTTTGAAGTAAATCGCGTTTGGACTTCTATTTCTCCGAGCAATGGCGAGGCCATGAAAAAAATATATACGCTCATTGGTAATCCTAAGACAACGCCCGCCGAGGCCGAGGCAGTTTTAGAAGAATTCTACACCATCATGCCCGATAACATCAAAAATTACGCACCATTTTTTGAAACACTTTTAAATTCAAAACAAGGCGAAGCCTCACTATTTCATTGTACAGCTGGTAAAGACCGCACTGGCTTAGGCTCGGCTTTAATTTTATCGGTTTTGGGCGTTTCGGAAGAGATAATCATCGAAGAATATTATTTATCAAATCGATATACGCAATACCTCGCAAAAGCAGGAATGATGAGTCAACTGAAACCCGAGATAGCTAAAGTTTTGGCAGGAGTTGAACCAAAATACATTCAATCAACTCTGAATAAAATCAAAGCAAAATACGGTTCGGTTCAGAAAATGTTAGAAATCGAATTAGGAATCGACGAAACCAAAAGACAATATTTAATTCAGAAATATACTTTTTAATTTTAACACAAAAATTACATTATATAAAAAAGATAAAATTTTGGTTGACCTTATTTAGGCAATATTAATAAAATAGTGTTAAATTATTAATTAATTATTACTAAAAGAGAAGCATTATTATATTTATATGAAGGATACAGCCGATAGTCTTTGGTGCTTTTTGATTTAGCTAATTTTGTTAAAAATTATTTTTAGAAATTATGTTTAGAAACATCACTTTGATTGTATTGTCTATTTTTCTTTCGTTACAAGCATTTGCTGGCACAATCAAAGGTTTAATAAAGGATGCTAAAACCGGAGAACCATTAATTGGAGCAACTATTTTACTCAAAAACACTAAATTAGGTGCTTCCACTGGATTTGATGGTTCATTTCAAATTAAAAACATTCCTTCTGGGGAATACCAAATTGAGGTAAGCTATATTTCTTACAAAACGTCAAACATAAAAGTTAAGGTTGAAAATAAAGAGGTAATTGTCAATATTTCTCTTGAAGAAAATTCGCAGCAAACACTCAATGAAGTGGTTGTTACTGCCTCTGCTGATAAATCAAGCGAAAATATGGCCCGTCAAATTGAAAGAAATGCCAATCAATTGATGAATATTGTATCGGGAAAAGCCATTGAAATTTCACCTGATTTAACCGTTGCCAACCTTATTCAACGAGTTTCTGGTGTGTCTATCGAAAGAAATAGTAATGGCGATGGACAATATGCCATTTTAAGAGGAATGGACAAACGGTATAATTATACGCTTGTCAATGGCATTAAAATCCCAAGCCCAGATAATAAATACCGTTATGTTCCTTTAGATATTTTTCCTTCAGAACTTTTGGGGCGTTTGGAAGTTACGAAAACTTTAACGCCTGATTTAGAGGGAGATGCCATCGGTGGAGTTGTAAATATGGTGATGAAAGATGCACCGAATCAGTTAGAAATACGAGCAAATTTAGCAAGTGGTTATAGTGAGCTTTTTATCAATCGAGGATTTACTAATTTCAACACAAGTCAAATTAATAGTCTTTCACCTTACGAAATGAATGGCAGTTCTTATGGAGCTACGGTCAATGATTTTCCGAAAGCTACTACGACAACACAAACAAAAAGCCCTTTGCCTAACTTAGTCGGTGGTTTATCTATTGGAAACCGATTTTTACAGAACAGGTTAGGCGTAATTTTAGCTGCGAGTTATCAAAACATTTACAGGGGTAGTAATAGTAGTTTTTTCTCTTCAACGGTTTATGATACCGAGAAAACTTCTCGTATCACAAGTCTTTTGGAACGCCAATATTCTGACCAACAAGACAGACTCGGACTTCATTCAAAAGTAGATTATCGTTTAAATAAAAATAATAAGATTCAATGGTATAACGCCTACATGAATCTGGCCAATAGTCAAGTAAGAGATACAAAATCAACTGAATTTTCGAGTGGTGGCTATGATTTGACAAAAGGAAATGCTGGTTTAGGTTTTTCTACAAGGTCAAGGTTTACGCAACAACAAATAATCAATAGTACACTACAAGGCAATCATACTTTTCTCGAAAAACTAAAACTCAATTGGTCCGCGGTTTATTCAAAAGCTACAAGCAAAATTCCGGACAATACATCTGTTAGTGTTTTGGGAAAAAGAGAAAATTTTATAGAAACAAAAACCTTTGCTGCTTCAATGAGTCGTCGTTGGGAATTTAATTCTGACCAAGATTATGCAGCTTATCTGAATCTTGCCTATTTAACTTCATTTGATGATAATACCTTAGAAATAAGTACGGGGGGTCTTTATAGGGACAAAAGCCGAGAAAATTTCTATAATAATTATCAGTTTCAGCCTAAAAACGCTTTTACGCAGTTTGGAAAAGATTTTACGAACAATTCTGAGATCAATTTTGCATTAAACAATCCTCGTGGGTCGGTAGCTTCAGCACTTACTTATGATGCCACCGAACAAGTTGCGGCTGAATATTTAATGGCAAAACTACAAACCAAAAAATGGCAAGCTATTGGCGGACTACGTGTAGAACAAACCAATCAAGGCTACGAAATGTTGTTTCCTTTAGGTGAATTAAGACCCACGGGACAGCAAAAGTATACAGATTTTCTACCGAGCCTTAATCTAAAATATCAGTTAAAAACGACTCAATATTTGAGAACTTCTTATTTTCGTTCACTCAATCGTCCAGGTTTCTTTGAAATTGTTCCAGGGAAAGTTGTGAATGAGGAATTTCAAGAGAGAGGGAATCCTGATTTGAAAAGAGCAATTGCAGATAATTTTGATATAAGATATGAAGTTTTTCCGAATCCTACAGACCAACTCATGCTTGGTTTATTTTATAAGTACATCAAAGACCCGATTGAGTATGCCTTGAGTGTTGATGCAACTCGTGGCCAAGATGTTTTTTATTCGCCTGGTAATTATGGAAATGCTACAAACTATGGTTTAGAACTTGACTTTATTAAATATTTTCAACGGATTGGTATAAAAGCCAACTATACCTATACAAATTCATCAATTACTACACAAAAAATCATCCGAGAAAGAAATGCAAATGGCAATCTTTTCTCAAAAAATATTTTACAAACTCGCCCGCTATATGGTCAGTCGGCTCATGTTGGAAACCTAACCTTGCTTTATAAAGACACAAAAAGTGGTTGGGATGCTCAGTTAGCAGCCTCATATACAGGTGAGCGAATCAATACCGTTTCACAGTTTTTGGACAATGACCTATGGCAAGAAGCATTTATTCAGATGGATGCCTCACTCGAAAAAAGCTTAAATACGAAATGGACGATTTTTGCGAAAGCTAATAATCTGCTTGATACACCTTTGCGATTAATCATCAAAAACACAAATCCAGTTAATAAAGATATTTATCAAGATGTAAATACAGAAAACAACACTTTGATTCGTCAAGACTTTTATAAACCGTCATTTGTTGTCGGGGTTCGATTCAAAATGTAAAATCAAATTTTTAATTTAAAACAAAAAAAAACAATGAAAAATTTATTATTTTTAACTGTATTTGCTGCAATTTTTGTGGTGGCATGTACAAAAGACAATACAACTGATGTAGCACCAGTTGCAAAACCAGAGGAGTTGAGTGTTACAGGTGAAGTTTCAGGAACATGGAAAAAAAGCTCAATTATTACGGTGAAAGGTGACATTATTATCCCAGTAGGGAAAAGTTTAACCATCGAAGAAGGCGTTAGTATTGTAATGGATACAACACGTAAACCGGAAGTAATTGTAAACGGAAACCTTTATGCCATAGGCACAACTGCAAATCCTATAAAATTTTCAGTTCCAGAAGGAGCAAAAGTAACAAAATATAGATTTGGACAATTGTGGGGTGGAATTTTAGCTGCCAAAACTTGTACAGAATTAGTGCTTGATCATGTAATCATGGAATATGGTGGAGCTGTAACAACGGAAGCATCAACCTCTGTAAAGTTAGGATTATATAAGGCTGTAAGTGGTGAGTTTGACCCTGCATTGTGGTTTTCTAATACTGCTGGTAAAATGGTTGTAAGAAACTCAACTATACGTAACTGGCGTGACGATGCAACGTATATTGAAGGAGGTAGCGTTATTTTTGCTAATAATACTTTTTACACAACGGGTATGAGTGGTGGCGAAGGTATCAATATCAAAGCGGGTGTAATTTGTGACGCAGCATATAATCTTTTTTACAGCACAAATACCAATGCCTTTAAACTTTCAAATACCGGTGGACGCACACCACAAGCTTACACGGTAGCATATAATAATACAATTTTAAACACAGGTTGGAGAAGACCAACCATAAAAGGTGGTTCAATTTGGTTAGAACAAAGTGTACAAGCTGATTTGTATAATAACCTTATGGCAAATTGTCGTTTCGGAATTAAAAGAGATACGAAACTTCCAGAAGACAAACGTTCAATACTGAGCAACAATTATTATTATGGTTTTGCACAAAATACGGTTACACAATTTCAACCAACTGCCGACATTATGGCGGGAAAAAATGATGTTATTGGCACAAAAGCTAATGACAATGACCCTAAGTTTGTAAATTATCCAACTAACACAGATGTAATGAATGCAGATTTTAATGCCGCTTGGGATTTTCATTTATCGGCTGGTTCGCCTGCTTTGGGTAAAGGTATTACTACTTTTACAAGAAACTTCAAAGATGGAATCACAATAAATGGTGTATTGTATAAATCACCAGAACCTGCAACTTATGTAGGTGCATTCGGTACAAAATAATAATATCTAAGCTCTAAAAATTGTACTAAAACCACTTGAAATATAGTGGTTTTTTAATTTATCAGCACCAAACAATCTGTATGAAAGCTCAATTATTTTCGTTTTTTATTGCGTTATTGCTTTTGTCTCAAAATGCACAAAGTCAAATCAGCACAGCAAATATTCCGTCCATTTCTCCAATTTTTATTACTGATAGTGTAAAAAAAGATGCTGACGACCCAGCCGTTTGGATTAATAAAAAAGACCCAAGTAAAAGTCTAATTATTGGCACCGATAAAGACATCGCAGGTGCATTATTTGTTTTTAATTTGGAGGGAAAAATACAAACAGACAAAGAAGTAAAAGGATTGAAAAGACCAAATAATGTTGATGTAGAATATGGCTTGAAACTTCAGGGTATTTCGACTGATATTGCTGTAACTACAGAAAGATTTACACATAAACTTCGCATCTTTTCTTTACCCGATATGAAACCTATTGATAATGGTGGTATCGAAGTTTTTGAAAATGAAACAAACGCAGGTTATCGTGATTTAATGGGAATTGCTTTGTATAAAAACATAAAAGGTGAAATCTATGCAATTGTCGGTAGAAAAACTGGCCCAAAGACAGGCGAATATCTTTGGCAATATCTTTTGAAAGACGATGGATTTGGACGAGTAAAAGCCATATTAGTACGAAAATTCGGCAATTATAGTGGTAAAAACGAAATAGAATCCATTGCTGTTGATGATGAATTGGGCTATGTTTATTATTCAGACGAAGGCGTGGGTGTGAGAAAATATTATGCTGAACCAAGCAAAGGGAATGAGCAATTAGCACTTTTTGCCACCACAGGCTTTGCGGAAGACCATGAGGGGATTTCTATCTACAAACTTTCAAAAAAGAAAGGTTATATTTTAGTTTCTGACCAAGGAGCTGACAAGTTTCATATTTTCACAAGAGAGGGCTCTAAGCAAAACCCAAATGAACATCAACTTGTGAAAATTATAAAAGTTAAAGCACATCAAAGTGATGGTTCAGAAACCGTTGCTTTGCCGTTTAACAAAAACTTCAGAAAAGGTTTGTTCGTAGCAATGAGTGATGATCGCACTTTTCATATCTATCGTTGGGAAGATATTGCAGGAAAAGAACTGAAAAGTATTTCGGAGAAACAATAAGTTTTTTCAGAAAAATATTAACTTTTTATTAGGAAAAGCAAGTAAAAGAGTCAAATTAATCAACAAATTCAAATACTATAATTTGTTCATATCACTTATATTTGTATAATTGTATTCAAGGATAAGAATTCTCCACAATCATCAAATTTGCACATCAATAGTTAGGGATTTTGGTGTAAAAACCTTTGAAATCAAGCCAATGATTTGTAATATTGCCAAACAGTATGATTGTAATACAAAAAAATATAGCACAAAGCAGCCTTTGGCTCGTCGGAAAATGTAGTGAAAATCCTACAGGACTATATCTCCATTTCTGTAAACGGGTGACGTTCCGCACGCACAGAATTTCAGTTTTCTTCTTTCAATTGCTTGCCTTCATGGCAAATTTTGGGTTTTACTAATTTTTAATAGATTTTGGCAATCAACCGTTAGCTTTGGGAGATGTTTCGCTTAGCTCTCGATAACTTCCCTATTTTACTTTCAATTAAAAGTTGTCAATACTAAATACAAAACGCAATAAATGAAATGAGCAATAATATATTCGTATCGTCAGAAGTCGGTACTTTGCTACGCCTTATTATTCATAGCCCAGATAGTGGTTTGGGTAAAGTTGTTCCATCAAAAGCCCAAGATTGGCTATTTGAGGACATCGTGCATCTCGAAACCATGCGTCGAGATGAATATGATTTTTACGTAAAAATCCTTTTGTATTTCCTTGATAACGAGAAAATTAAAGGAAAACTCAACGAAATTGATGCTGATAAATCAAGAGATTTTTATAAGCCTTTCAACCAAAAGTATTTTAATTCAGATAAAGTAATTGAGTTTGAAAAATTGCTCTCTGACATTCTTGAAATGTCCGAAGTTCGTACACAACTCATTGCGGCAGTTTGTGCGGTAGAAGAATGTTCCTACCAATTTCAAAACGAAATGGCTCAAATGCAAAATATCGACTTGGCAAGGGTATTGATAACCGGAATTTTACCGAATAATAAAATGCTTTATCCGCCAATTCCAAATCTGATTTTTACACGTGATATTGGTATTGTTGTAAACGACCATTTACTGCTCAATAAGCCTGCTAAGTATGCCCGAACGAGAGAGTCACTTTTGGCAAAATATATATTCTTTAATCATTCGATGTTTGAAGATTTACAAGACAAAATTATTGAAATTACGGAAGATGAAAATCATTTTTTACTTCCCGAAGAAGAGCAAGAAGGCCGCCTAAATACACTCGAAGGAGGAGATGTAATGATGGTTGCACCCAATCATTTATTAATTGGCGTGAGCGAACGAACTTCGGTTGAAGCCGCAAAACAAGCCATAGATTTATTGTTTGAGAAAAACGTTGTGCAGAAGGTTACAATTGTAAAAATACCACAAAAACGTGATTATATGCACATTGACACCATTTTTACACAAATAAAACGTAATGTTTGGGTACTATTAGGCTCGCTTGGAAGAATTCAAGAAGAAGCTGAAAAACAATCTATTTGGCAAGAACTCGGCCAACAACCAAGCTATGAAGCACTGACTATTAAGCAGTTTATCAATAAAGACGATGGCGTAAAGGTAAAAGATTTTGCAAATCTCGAAGATTTACTTTCGTCGATTACAAAAGATGATTTGAATTGTTATGAGACTTTAAAATTTATATATTCAGGCAATAACGAATTTCCATACGGAGCAAGAGAACAATGGACAGATTCGTGCAATTTATTAGCAATAAAAGAAGGAATTGCCATCGGTTATGACCGCAATGATAAAACCGCCGAAGCATTTAGAGACGCAGGTTTTCGAACAATCAAAGCAGCAGAATTACTCGAAAAGTTTGAAAAAAATGAGCTTTCACCTGAAACTTTGACAGATACAATCATTATGTTACCCTCGGCCGAACTTTCAAGGGCAAGAGGCGGCTCGCATTGTATGAGTATGCCGATACTTCGTCAATTTTGAATGATTGAATGAGTGAATATTATATGCAAATAGAGAATTTTCTTATTATCTATTATATGAACAACTTATTCAGGATTTGCTAAATTCATCATCTTCTCATTCACTTATTATTTCATTCACTCATTCATTCATTCTCTCATTCAACATTAAAATTATGCAAACTCAAACCACTTCCAACATACTCATGATTCGGCCTGTAAATTTTGCTTTTAATGAGCAAACTGCCGAAAGTAATGCTTTTCAAGATGTAAAAGCCAAATCTTTGACCGCCAATCTTACTCAAGAAGAGGCTCTCCGAGAATTTGATGCGATGGTGAGCCAATTGCGTGCCGCTGGTGTAAATGTGATGGTTTATGATGACACATTTGAGCCACATAAGCCCGATAGTATTTTCCCGAATAACTGGATTTCGTTTCATCATTCGGGTAAAATTTGTTTGTACCCGATGCAGGCCGAAAACCGCCGTTTGGAGCGTAGAAGCGATATTATTGATGATTTACGCACAAAATTCCATGTAGAAGTTATACTTGATTTTACACATTTCGAGAAAGAAAATAAGTTTCTCGAAGGCACTGGAAGCATGGTACTCGACCGAATGCACCGAACTTCTTATGCTTGTATTTCGCCTCGAACTGATGCCGAAGTTTTGGATACTTGGGCAAAATCGATGAACTACAAATTAGTAAAATTCACCTCTGTTGACCAACAAAACAAAGATGTATATCACACAAACGTGATAATGTGCATTGGCGATGATTTTGCTGTAATTTGTCTGGAATCTATTCCTGATTTAGACGAACGATTGATGGTGCGAGAATCTTTGACGAAAAGTCGTAAAAATGTGATAGAGATTTCGCTCGAACAAATGAATCAATTTGCTGGTAATATGCTGTTGGTCAGGAGTTTGAAAGGAAATAACTTATTGATTATGTCAACCTCAGCTTATAATTCACTCAAGCGTTCGCAAATACTTGAACTTGAAGAATATGCAGTTATTCAACACTTTAAGCTATCGATGATTGAAACTTGTGGCGGCGGTTCGGCACGCTGTATGATGGCCGAAGTGCATTTGCCTGAGAAATAAGGATTTTTATTTATAAAAAAGTAGATAAAATAAAAATATTGATATATTTGTAGATATTTTTATTTTATTTAATAATTTATAAATAAATGCGAGTACAAGTAATTACAGGAGATATTGTAAAATCATCAAATATTGATGCAGAAAGTCGCCTAAAACTGCGTGAAGCCTTTGATTTTTTATCAAGTATTTCCGAAGGAAAATATGATTATTTCATACGTGGGGATAGTTTTCAAGTATTATTAAATGAAAATGCTTTGTATGAAGCATTAATTATAAAAACTTATCTACATATAAAATTATCGCTAAAAGTTAAAATATCAATAGGCTTAGGTGAAGTAACATATTTAAGTGAAAAAATTTCTGATTCTGATGGAGAAGCATTCTGGCTATCGGGCAGAAATTTGGACGAAATGAAAAATAAAAATGAGTTTTTGAGAATTTCCACAAACGATAATCAAAAAAACAAAGAATGGGAGATTTATTGCTCCATGATAGATTATCTGTTTGAAAAACAAACCGTCAATCAGTCCGAAGTTATTTTTTGGCTTTTGCAGGGGCAAAATCAACAAGAAATTGCTTCAATAATCAAAATCGGGCAACCTTCTGTAAGTACAAGAATCAAATCATCGGGTTGGCATATCATCGAAAAAATATTAAATCGTTTCCAAAATGTCTAATCTTTTTACGGCTACACAAGCTTTGGTTTTACTAAAACTTATTTTTGCCCATCTTCTTACTGACTTTTTTTTGCAACCATCAAGCTGGGTAAAAGACAAAGAGGAAAAGAAAATTAAATCCATAAAATTACTATTTCACATTTTACTTACATTCTTTGTTGTTTGGCTTTTTTCAAGAAATTTCTTAATCTCCCTCTTCATCGGAGTTACGCATTATGGCATTGATATATGGAAAATTTATACTAAAGATAAAACTGTTAAATCGTTTATTCTCGACCAATTATTTCATTTTATCATTTTAATTATCAGTTGGTTATACATAATCAATGGCTTTAAGCAATTTTCTAATTTATCAGTTTCAATATTTGCAGCTTTCAAAATATGGGCAATATTTATTACATATATTTTTTGTACTATTCCATTAGGAATACTCATTGGACTTGCAACCAAACGTTGGAGAGAAGAAGTATATACAAGTAAAGAAGAAAGCCTAAATGATGCCGGAAAATGGATTGGTGTTTTTGAAAGAATATTGATTCTAACATTCATAATTAATAACCAATATGAACCAATTGGCTTTTTGATTGCAGCCAAAGCCTTACTACGATTTAAAGAATCTGACCTCAAGCGAACCGAATATGTACTAATCGGTACGCTTTTTAGTTTTACCCTAACTATTTCAATTGGTATTTTGGTAAAAATGATAATCTAAAAACTTATTCCAAATTTCCTTTGTATATTCGTTCAAAAGCAAATCCTTCTACAAATGCAGCACGTAGTAATTATCGGAAATGGCATTAGCGGAATTACAGCAGCTCGACACATCAGAAAACAATCTGATTGCAAAATTACTGTTATTTCGGGCGAAACTGACCATTTTTTTTCTCGTACGGCTCTCATGTATATCTATATGGGCCACATGAAATATGAGCATACCAAACCCTACGAAGATTCGTTTTGGGAGAAAAATCGTATCGAATTAAAGCGTGCATGGGTCAAAACGATTGATTTTGAAGAGAAAAAACTTTATTTCCGACTACCAAATGACGATGACAAAGAAGCTAAAATCGGAGGCTCGATTAGCTATGATAAATTGATTTTAGCACTTGGCTCAACACCCAATAAATTTGGCTGGAAAGGTCAAAATCTGGCGGGCGTACAAGGGCTTTATAGCTATCAAGATTTAGAATCTTTGGAAGAAACAACACAAAGGATCAAAAAAGCAGTCATTGTTGGTGGTGGTTTAATTGGTGTAGAATTAGCCGAAATGCTTCATTCGAGAGGCATTGAGGTAACGTTTTTAGTCCGTGAAAGTAGCTTTTGGAATATCATAATGCCTCCCGAAGAATCAGCAATAATTTCGAGGCATATCAAAGAAAATCATATAAATCTACAATTATCAAGCGAATTAGATGAAATAATTGGTGATGACAATGGGCAAGTAAAAGCGATACGAACTAAATCTTCGGAACAACGCCCGGGCGAAGAAATTGAATGTCAATTTGTAGGTTTAACAGTAGGTGTGAGTCCAAATATTAGTTTGCTAAAAGTACCACAAGGCAACATGATTGGGCGAGAAAAACCTGCTTTTGTGTTGGGCGTTGGTGGAATAAAACTCAATCGTGGGATTTTGGTGAATGAATATCTCGAAACAAACATTCCTGATGTTTATGCAATTGGCGATTGCGTAGAACATGAAATTCCACCAAAAGGTCGTAAAAATCTTGAACAGATTTGGTACACTGGTCGTATTATGGGTGAAACAATTGCTCGTACAATTACAGGAAAACGAACTAAATACCAACCTGGAATTTTCTTTAATTCTGCCAAATTCTTTAATATTGAGTACCAAACTTATGGCCAAGTCCCTGCCGAACTTCCAGCCGATATCAAAACTTTTTATTGGGAACAATCTTCGGGAATAATCTGCGTAAGAATTAATTATTCTGCTGAAAACCAATCAGTTACGGGTATGAACACATTCGGAATCAGAATGCGACATGAGATTTGGGACGAATGGATTTCGTCAGCGAAAAGCATCGAATACGTTTTAGAAAACCTTTCAAAAGCCAATTTCGACCCAGAATTCTTTAGACAATATGAAGCAGAAATATTGGAAAAATACAATACTGAAACTGGTAGCAGTTTACAATTAAAATCTAAAAAAAGATTCTTTTCAAAAATATTCTAAAGCCATGCTACAAAAATTCGGACTCATTATTTTTATTGCTGCATTAGGGCTATTTATCTGCACTTTGGGCATGAATAATTATACTTTAACTAGTGATATTTTAGAGAAAAACTTCAAAGAAGATGCCCTATTAGATGCCAAAATAGAATTTGCCTCAATGATTGACCAAAGTTATTCCAACTCATATACTTTCATCACCGAATTATCAGAGGGTATCAAGCAGCTAAATAAAGTCTATAATGCCCAACAAGAATGGGATAAAAAGATTTATGAAGATACTATTCTATCGATCGTAAAAGCCTCTGCAAATGGGTATTTAGTTGATAATAAAGGCTTTATGTTTTTATTAACTTTTGGAATGGCTATTTTTGGAGCATTACTTTTTATTCTTCCCGAAGCACAAAAACCTGCAGGTATCAAAAACAACGGAATTTATTTTAATCCAGCCATGACTCGTAAATGGTTAGGGATTTCCATTGGTACTTTTTTAATATCATTTTACCTGGCACTATATTTTAAACCACAATACATTGCCAACTGGACAATGCTTATTGACCCTGTAAGTAAACTCATCAAAGGCGGAGAAGCGAGCCGCTGGTTTATGTACGGTTTTCTTTATACAATTTCAGTTTTAGTGATGGGAATAAGATATATTATTAAATATCGTCATTCTAAATATCAGATTATCAGAACTTTATCTATAATGTTTTTTCAGACATGCATTGCTTTCATTTTACCAGAAATCATGTCGAATCTCAATTTACCTTCGGCCGATTTGAAAAATATATGGCCGCTCGACTATTCATTTTTCTTTAATTATAGACTTGATAAATTACTTAATAGTGGTGCTTTTGGTATATTTTTATTAGTGTGGGGAATTGCACTTTTTGTAGTTGGTGTACCTGTAATGGTTTACTTTTTTGGCAAACGCTGGTACTGCTCGTGGGTATGTGGCTGTGGTGGCTTAGCCGAGACATTGGGTGACCCTTACAGACAACTATCGGACAAATCATTAAAAGCTTGGAAAATTGAGCGTTACCTCATTCACGGAGTTTTAGCATTCGCAATTATAATGACAATCGGCGTGCTTTATACTTACTTTACGGGTAGTTATAATTTACTAGGTTTTATTCCAACTGAAAGCCTAAAATCAAGCTACGGTTTCATGATTGGGTCAATATTTTCGGGGGTTGTAGGTACAGGTTTTTACCCACTTATGGGAAATAGAGTATGGTGCAGATTCGGATGTCCTTTAGCTGCATATCTTGGAATAATACAAAGATTCAAATCAAAGTTTAGAATCACCACCAATGGCGGACAGTGTATTTCGTGTGGCAACTGCTCAACGCATTGTGAAATGGGAATTGATGTGCGAGCTTACGCTCAGAAAGGGCAAGACATTGTGCGTTCTTCGTGCGTAGGTTGTGGGGTTTGTTCATCAGTATGTCCGCGTGGAGTTTTGAATCTTGAAAATGCTGAAACTGGTAGCCGCGTAATGATTGCACCAGATGTTTTATTAGGTAATTTGATGGAAAAATAGTTTTTTTGGGAGTATAATTTGTGGCATATTTTTGAGATATGCCACAAATAAATACTGCTAATTCAAAAAGAATCAATACCCACTATACCCAACTCCTCCACTCACGATAGCGACACCCGATGAAGTTCCGAGTCTGGTTGCTCCGGCTTCTATAAAGGCTAATGCTTGCTCAAAAGTTTGAATTCCGCCTGATGTTTTGATTTGAATATTGCTTGGTAAAACTTCACGCATGAGTTTAACTTGCTCAATATCAGCACCTTTCGTGGCAAATCCTGTGGAGGTTTTAACAAAATCTGCACCGGCTTCATCACAAATTTCACAGGCAATTCTGATGTCAAAATTATCTAAATAAGCCGTTTCAATGATTACTTTTAGCAGTGCATTTTTCTCGTGAGCAATTTCAGCTAATGTCTTAATCTCTTGCTTTACAGTTTCATAAGCCATTGATTTAAAGGCACTTATATTCATCACCATGTCGAGTTCGTCGGCACCATCGGACAGAGCTTTTTGAGCTTCTGCAATTTTTGTTTGAGTTGAATGAAAACCTAAGGGGAAACCAATAACCGTACAAACTTTGGCATCGCTGTATTCTAGTAATTCCCTTACAAAACCCACATAAAATGGCGGTACACAAGCCGAACAAAAGCTATTTTGATAAATTTCTTCACACAATTTCCTAAAATCCATTTCGGTGGCAGTTGGTTTCAATAATGTATGGTCGATATATTTTGAAATGTTAATCATAAATAAAATAATGATAGGATGATAGAATGATTGGGTGTTAGAATAAGAAAAATATTCACTCATTCTATCATTCAAACACTCAAAATTAGATTAAAAGTACATTTTTTCAGCCAAACGAAAAGTATTACAATGAGCTTCAACAATGTCGGCTATTCGTGGCGAGTAAGCTCCTCCCATTGAAACAACGACAGGGATTTTGTGTTTAATTGCTTGTTCAAAAACAAATTCATCACGTCGACGGCAGCCTTCCATCGAAACTTTTAGTTTACCCAATTTATCGGAAACCAAAATATCCACACCAGAAATATAAAAGATAAATTGTGGTTTTTCATGTTCAATTAAAAGGGGTAAATTTTCATAGAGAAGATATAGATATTGCTCATCTTCGCAGTAAGTTGGCAACTCAATATCTAAATCGGAGATTTCTTTTTTAAGTGGATAATTCTCTTTACCGTGCATCGAAAAGGTAAAAACTCTTGGTTCATTCTGAAAAATCACTGCTGTCCCATTTCCTTGATGTACATCTAAATCTACTACTAAAACCTTATTAACTATCTTATTTTCAAGTAAATAGTTAGCGGCAATGGCAACATCATTGAGCAAACAAAAACCTTCTCCTTTATTAAAATAAGCATGGTGAGTTCCGCCCGCAATATTCATCGAAATACCATACTTTATAGCAAAATGGCAGCAATCAATTGTACCTTGCGTAATGACAAGTTCACGCTTTACGAGCATTAAGGAAATCGGGAAACCAATCCGACGCTCCATTTTAGGATCAATGCTGAGATTTAATAAATCATTGAAATATTTTTCGTCATGTACTCCTAAAACCCAGTATTTATCTACCTCCTTTGGCGAAAAAAAGTTTTCTTCTGTGCAAGTTCCTTCATAAATTAGTTGCTCTGGAATCAGCTCATATTTCAACATCGGAAAACGATGTCCTTCGGGAAGTGGGTGACGGTAGATTGGGTCACAGGCAATTTTAAGCATCACTTAAAAACATTTTTATCAATCGAATATTTCCCTGCACCAGTCAAGAAAATTGCGAGATAGGTAAATAAATACAAAATTGTGTGTTCTTTATCGCCTAGTGGGTCACTGCTGTAAATCAAAAAGGTGATTATGGACATGCAACCAATCAGAATTATGAGTGCGAAACGAGTAAATAAAGCTAAAACAAGTAAAATCGAGCAGACCAATTCGGTAAAAACTGCTAGTCCGTGTGAAATCATGGGTGAGAATTGAAGTGAATCTGGAAAATCCTTATTTCCTACCAAAAGATATTGTAGTTAATAATAGCCATGCAGAATTATCAAAAATCAAAAGCTCAGCCATAAAATTAAAACTGTCAAATTAACATGGTTTGAAAGAGAAGTTGGTTCTAAACATTCTTTAAGAGTTTTATATTAATCACCATGCAAGTTTGAAACTTACTCTACTTAACTTCCTCATAATCTACGTACTGACCACCTTCAGTATCTTTACCTTTTGAATTCGTTGGCGGAGTTTTTACCTTTATTTCACCTTCTTTACCACGCTCTTTTTCATTGTAATCATTATAGCGTTTTTGTTGTTTGGCAATTTGATTTCCTACCAAAATCTCAAATAAAAATCGGCGAATAGCAGGTACAAACGCTATTGCCAAAAGAATTAAAATGATATATTTCATTGAATCTGATTTTTGAAAAAACAAAGTTACACTAAGATTAGAAAAACTTGCAAGATTATTTGAACGAACTTTATTTTATTCCATTAATTTCAAAAGTAAATCTAAAGTTTCTGGGCTACTTGGACGAGGTGCATCAGGACGAACAATCGTTCCGTTCTTGTCTATAATCATATAACGAGGAATGCTATTGATTTTGTATTTTTGGCAAACTCCCGACGCCCATCCACCTTCCGAAATACCGTGGTCGCCGTTATCTAATTTTAGGCTTTCAATCGCACCTTTCCAGTTATTTGGGTCTTCATCAATCGAAACATACAAGAAAACCATATTTTTCTTTTGTTTTTCGCTCATTCCGTCGTGTAATTTCTTAGAAAAAGGGAATTCTGCACGGCAAGGCCCGCACCAACTCGCCCAAAAATCAACATAAACTACTTTGCCCTTATACTTGGCAAAATTAAATTGTTTTCCATCAATACTCATTAAAACTGGATAATCACTCGTGCCAAGCGACAATTTATCTTTGCTATCTTCTTTCTTTTTCGCAACTTCTTCTTTCTTATTAAGTGATTCTTTGCAATGGTTCAGAAGTAAACTTCGGTAATCATTAGAAATAATTTGACTAATCCAAAATTTGGCGGAAGAAGCCGTAAGTTTTCCGCAATTATCGTAAATTAGCTTCGTAAGTGTATAGTCCAAAACTTGCCCTTTAAGGTATTTTTGAGCTAAGTTTCCTTTATCGGAAATGGCTTTTAATTGGTCAGAATATTTAATAAATTTTTGTTCTAGCGAATTAAAATAAGTCACGAAATATGGCAAGAAATTACGGTAGCTTTCTACCATCATTAGTTTCTCGTCATATACTTTTGCAGGGTCAAGTTCTTCGGTCATTACAGTTGGCAACGACACAACACGAGTAAGTTTGGAATCATTATTACTACGAATAATTGAGTAGGCAAGCAATAAATGCCAGTAATTCCAACGAATATTGGCTTCTACCAAAGACTGAAATTCAGGATTAAGTTTGGGAAAATTTAGGTAGTTTTTTAAGAAAGCCAATTGGCTTTTTCGCTCGTCATAAAGTTTCATTTCCCAATCATCAACATTAGCTGAAATCAACTGAACGTAACGAATATCTTTATCGAAGGTATTGGGATATTTCTTATGAAAATCTGCTAAAAATGCTTGTGAATCAGCGTTTTCAATTAAATCATTGGCTTTTTTAAGAATATTCCCATCCCCGTATTCAACAAAAATATCGGTGCTATCGGACATTTTAAAGCCGACTGTCTTTTGAGCAAACGTAATGACTGGAAATGTCAGTAAGAAAATGAAATTCTTAAACATAGATTTATTTGTTAGAAATTGTTTACAAAACTAACGAAAATCTAAACCAAAGAGGTTTATGTTATTAAAATTTTACTGATAAAGAACTATTGAAATTAGCTAAAAAAGTGCCCTTCGATGTATTCATAAGAAAAATTTGTAAAATGAATTATTCTAGATTATTGAAAAACGACAAAAATTTTTTTGTCAATGACCAGTATTCATATAGTTAAATTCAAAAAATATAATTATCATTACTAAAAAGCTTTTCTAAAAAAGCACTATGCCTAATCAAAGAAAAAGTGCCATAATTGATAAAGGTGTGGCACTTTTCGACCTTTACTAAACTTTTTAAATACTATCACAATTTCATCTCGGCAACATAAGCCTCCACATATTCAGGGTGCAGCCCAACAACATCACCGACAATAATTACGGCAGGATTACTAACCTTTGATTCATTTACTTTTTCTACAATGTCTTTTATTTGTCCGAAAACAGATTTTTGTTCACCAGTAGTGCCGTTTTGAATGATTGCAACTGGCAGAGTCGCTTTTCCATATTTTTCAAAAATTGTTGCTATTTCGGTCAGTTTACCCATTCCCATCAACACAACAACTGTTGCCGACGATTGTGCAGCCAGTTCGAGGTCTTTGGGCAAACTACCATCGCTTGTATGACCAGTAAAGACCCAAAAACTTCGAGCTATATCCCGGTGTGTAATTGGAATCTGAACTGCTGCTGCAACACCAATCGAACTTGAAACTCCAGGAATCACTTCAGCCGAAATTCCAAAAGCCTTGGCGTGTTCTAATTCTTCATATCCACGTCCAAAAACAAAAGGGTCGCCACCTTTTAAACGTACAACATGGCCGTGTTCGAGTGCCAAAGAAATTATTAAATTATTGATTTCGTCTTGCTTAAATGAATGCTGACCTTTACGTTTACCGACGTTGATTTTTATGGCCATTTTAGGTGCGTATTCGAGCAAAGAATCATTGGCAAGGGCATCATATAATACTACATCTGCATTTTGTAAAGCTTTAATTCCTTTTAATGTTATGAGTTCGCTGTCGCCCGGACCTGCCCCCACGAGTGTTAGCTTAGAGTGCATAGTTTTGACTATTATTATTTGTTATAAAAAAAGTAGATTTAGTAGATATAAATAAAAATTAAAATTAAAACAATCATTTTAAGGTATAAAATTAAGCTCAATATTTGCCTAAACTACAATTTAACCAAAGATAATTTTACAATAATCCATTTTACACAAAGGATTATTTACAAATCAAAAAATGAATACAATTACTTAAAATGTAAATGGTATAAAAGAAACAAAAAACTTTCATATAATAAAGAACTTTAAATGTTAACTTGTTAGTTCAAAAAAATGCTTTAATTTTTGAGAATGCAAAATCTCGACAAGCTAGTATCGCAACTATTAACTTGTCATTACATAGTGGCACTCTTTGCGGCGGCATTCCTTTGGTTGTTTGGACAAATGCCTATTCAACGTTCACTCAGCGAATCGAACAATGAAGCATATCTCGTAAATTTGGTTGGTCGGCAACTTATGCTTAGCCAAAAATTATGCAAAATAGCAATTTTAGAGTACTGAGACGAAAATAATCTACGAGAATATTTTAACTTTTGTACTGATAATCAAGCTTTTTCTAGCATGCCATGTCTTGTTTCTTACATATTAGTACTTAGTACAAATGGCTTTAAAAAACACACCATAGATTATGACTATTTTGACCAATAAATATAGTGCAGAACGCTTTTTTTAACATTGTAAAACTATCTATCTGCAAAAAGCGTTTAACAATCATAGTATTTAAATTTTCTGACATTTTTGCATTTAAATATAGCATGAAAGGTTTTCGTTTTTCTGAGTTCAAACCCGAAATGAAGGGTGATAATAAATTTGAGCAATTACTCAATATTTTCCAGCAATTATTGCTCATGACAGCAGGTGATGTAACCCAATCCCTTGCCTACATGAGTGACCTCGACCGTCAATATCAGCTCACGAGCGATGACTATGGCATGGCAAATTTTATTGATGACCTTAAGAAAAAAGGATATATTACTGAAGAAAATCAGGAGGCTGGCACCTTTAAAATGACCGCCAAAAGCGAGCAAAGTATCAGAAAACAATCACTTGATGAAATCTTTGGCAAACTCAAACGCACAAAATCAAGCGGTAGCCATCATACACCATATACAGGAACTGGAGATGAGTTAAGCAGCGATATTCGTGCATTCCAATTTGGTGATACGCTAGACCAAATCTCGATGACTGAATCATTGAAAAATGCTCAAATAAACGGTGGTATTGATGACTTTATGCTTCTCGAGAGCGATTTGGAAGTGGTTGACCGTGAATCAAAAATTCAATCTTCAACTGTACTGATGATTGACATTTCTCACTCGATGATTCTTTATGGGGAAGACCGTATCACGCCGGCCAAGAAGGTTGCTTTGGCTTTAGCCGAACTTATTCGTACCAAGTATCCAAAAGATACACTCGACATTCTGGTTTTCGGAAATGATGCTTGGCAGATACAGCTCAAAGATATACCTTACCTCGAAGTTGGTCCTTATCATACTAATACTGTGGCAGGTTTGGAACTCGCAATGGATTTACTACGCCGAAGAAAAACTAAAAATAAACAAGTTTTTATGATTACCGATGGTAAGCCAACTTGCCTTAAAGAAGGGATCAATTACTATAAAAATAGCTTTGGACTCGACCGTAAGATTGTCAATAAAACCCTAACGATTGCGGCTCAGGCACGCCGCCTGGAGATTCCGATAACAACTTTTATGATCGCTTCTGACCCTTACTTGAAACAATTCGTGCAGCAATTCACTGAAGTGAATAATGGCCGTGCATATTTTAGTGGCCTAAATGGTTTAGGTGGCTTTGTGCTGGAAGATTTCCAACGAAATAGAAGAAAGAATGTGAAGTGAAGTATCCGCAGTAGATAGTCAACAGTTCACAACAATGTTAGACACCTACGCTTACTTTGAAAATCGCCATACTATCAAATGCAAAAAAAAGAACGATATACTGCCTTAGTAAAATATTTTAGCGAAAATTATCCAGAGGCCGAAACTGAGCTTGCTTATACCAATCCTTATGAATTATTAGTTGCAGTAATACTTTCAGCTCAATGTACTGATAAGCGAGTGAACATCGTTACTTCTAAACTTTTTCCACGCTTTCCCACGCCAGAAAGTTTGGCCGCCGCCAGTTCCGACGAGATTTTTGAATATATCAGAAGCGTGAGTTATCCAAATAATAAAGCAAAACACCTAGTCGGCATGGCTCGTATATTGGTCAATGATTTTAATTCGGAAGTACCAAATTCGATTGAAGACTTACAAAAAATGCCAGGAGTTGGGCGTAAAACTGCCAATGTTATCGTTTCGGTAATTTTCAATCAACCTGCAATGGCAGTCGATACGCACGTTTTTAGGGTTTCTCACCGCTTAGGTTTAGTACCCAAAACAGCCAAAACGCCACTTTTGGTGGAAAAACAATTAATCAAACATATTCCGAAGGATAAAATTGCGGTAGCTCATCATTGGCTAATTCTACATGGGCGTTATATTTGTGTAGCACGCACGCCCAAATGTGCGGAATGTAAACTAAAACCCTTCTGCCAAGCCTATGAAAAACAAAAATTTGATACTCCACATCTTTAATGAGAGAATGAGCGAATAATTGTAACTTAGACATTTATTAGATTATAATTTAAATAAATTGACAATTTGGTGATTTGACAATTTGAAGATTAAGGCATTCAATTTATTGATTATCAAGTAATTGTAAGGATAATTTCCAAATTTCCATATCTTTAAATTATCAAATCACTTTGTTTAAAAAGTATTTATCATGGAAATAAAAGAATTAATGCAAACATTCGCCCATGAAGGGAAGGTAGAATGGTTAAGTTACCGCCCAGGTCCAACGTCTCGTGGAGAAATCTTAGTCGTTGATAAAATTGAGGTTTCGGAGAAAATAGGAATTGAAGGCGATAGATATAAAGGAAGCAATAAAAAACGCCAGATTACACTTATTCAATCCGAACACATAGAATTGGTAAGCAAAATACTGCAAAAAGAAAACATCGATCCAGCTCTTTTGCGAAGAAATATCGTCGTATCTGGGCTCAATTTATTAGCTCTCAATAATTTAGAGTTTAAAATCGGAGATGCAATATTGAAAATGACTGGTTATTGCCACCCATGTAGCCGAATGGAACAAAATCTTGGTATAGGTGGCTACAATGCCATGCGTGGACACGGTGGAATTACGTGCATGGTCATAAAAGGAGGAAAAATCAGAATTGGAGATTCGGTAGGTTTGGTTTAAAAGCTTTCAATAATTAATTTTAAAGTTGGCTCATCGACGGTGTGTTTTCCTTCAAAGCATACAATCTTTGCATTTATATCTTCCATCATCGTTGCTCTAAATTTCTCTGATATTTCAGGATAAGCTACCAAAAATTCGTCTTTATCACCATAAATATAGAAGGTTTCTACATTTTTTAGTTTTTCTGGCTCAATTACTTCTCTGATTCCATTACTAAAAAATCCTGCCCAGAGTAACAATCTATCACATTTGATTTTTTCAGCACCAAACCATCTACAGACTGTTGCACAACCTTGTGAAAAACCCAAAATATTGATTTTAATATTCGTCAAATCTCGGTCTTTCAATAAACTTTCATAAATCGTATTCAGATAATCGTTATTATCATATATCTCAGAGTGGCGTAATTCACGCGTCATCCAAGAAGCTCCTACCCTTTTGAAATCAGCATCCAAGTAAAATCTTGAAGGTGCTTCAGGGGCCACGATAAAAGTCTGATTATCAACAATATTTGCAAATTTTTTAATAAAATACTGCGAAAGTTGCCCATAACCATGCACCACAAACCAAATCGTTTTGGTATGCTCATTTAATTCTCCAAGAGTATAATATCGTGCCGTTCTTTCTATTTTTATTTGATGCTCAAATAGCTCTGAATTCTGGGCGGCTGTCGTTAGAGTCATGCGTTTTTTAGTATTTTTAAGCCAATAAAATGTGGTAATAAACAAAACGTACAGAGTTACCAATGTTCAGAGGCGACCGTAGCTCGGTAAAAAGTATTGATAATGAGGCAATTAAATTTCCTATTTTTCGCAAACCATTTTTAGTTAGGTAGATATAGAATTGAGCAAAGTAAGCAAAAAACTTTTGAAGAAGAAGACTCCACTCAGAATTCAAATTAACCTCCCGCCTTCTTGGCTTTATAGCCTTCTTTAAGCAAAAAGACCAATATTTTATCACGGTGGTCACCTTGTAGTAAAATTTCGCCATCTTTGGCAGTTCCGCCACTACCACACAGATTTTGAAGTTTTTTTCTGAGGCTTTGCAAGTCTTCATCCTTTCCGATAAAACCATCTATTCGACTTACAATTTTATTTCCACCTTTTCTGTCCAACCAAATCTTGAAGTTTTGTTGTTGAGCAGGTAAAGTATCGGGTTCTTCATCTTCACCAAAATTATATTCAAACTCAGGATTAGTAGAATATACGACTCCATGCGGAGTATCTTTCTTATTTTTCATATTATTACCCTTAAACTTTTTTCTGAAATACTGATTATCAACTCATTAGTCTTCAATTGTAGTGGTTCACCATCGTAATGAATCAAGCAATTTTGTTCGGTTGAAACTTTAAATTTTGTACCACGATAGTTTTCTGAAAGCTCAGAAGAATGAATATTTCCATTGAATAACTGAGCAATAATTGGCAAAATCTGCCAAGTATTGGGTGGACTAATAATGGTACAATCAATTATTCCATCATCAATAATTGCCGATGGAGTTATGAAGGCATTGTTGCCAAATTGACGTGCATTGCCGAAAGTAATACTAAAAATATCAAAATCATTTGCTCCAAATACGCATTTCAAAGGTTTATATTTCCAAAATTCTGAAAACCCAATTTTTACATAGTTCAACAAGCCTCTGCCTTTCATTTTTGAAAATATATCGGCACAATGTGCATCAAATCCGATTCCTGCGGTACAGAAAAAAGGCACTTCATTGGCGTAGCAGACATCAATGATTTTGCTTACAGGTGTATTCAAAGATTCAATAGCTTTTGTAACTTTCATCGGAATCTCCAACTCCCTCGCCAAGCCATTTCCCGAACCAGTTGGAATAATACCCAAAGCGGTTTTTGTATGAATTAAAGCTTTTCCAACTTCATTTACAGTACCATCGCCACCAATCGCCACAACTATTGGTATATTGTTTTTTACAGCATCGGCAGCAATTTTGGTTGCATGACCTGCAAATTCGGTATAACAGATTTTAGGTAAATATAAGTGTTTATCTAATTGATTATCAATTAGTTCGACTATCGACTGATGTACTTTTTTGCCTCCAGAAATTGGATTTACAATAAACCAAATTGCTTGTTTATTCACGAAAATTTAATAGATTTATGCTTTATTGCAAAGATATAAAAAGTCAATGGTTGAAAAACAATCTTACATTAAAAAACATATTTCCCAAACAAAGTATTTATGAAGAAAAACCTACTGCTAATCTGTTTTGTAATGCTTTCGGTGGCGAGTATTGCTCAAAAAACAAACGAACGCCAAGCTGTATTGGAGGTAATGAATCGCCAAAACAAACATTGGAACGAAGGTAATATCAGTGCTTTTATGGAGGATTATTGGAAGTCAGACTCACTCATGTTTATTGGTTCAAAAGGAGTAGTTTATGGATGGAAACCAACACTTGACCGGTACAATAAAACTTATCCAGACAAAGCTACCATGGGGACGCTAAAATTTGATATTCAGAAAACTGATTTTCACTCCAAAACTACTTGTTGGGTATTGGGCAAATGGCATCTTACTCGCCCCGAAAAAGGCGACATTGGGGGATATTTTACGCTCATACTCAAAAAAATTAACGGTAAATGGTTGATTGTTTCTGATCATACGAGTTAAAAATCAATTTTAACATTTCTGTGAAGGCATTAAACGATAAATCATTAATTATTAGCATTTTAACTCCTATAGTGTGGGTTTTCCCTTTTTCTAAATAACACAAAATTATGGACTGCTAATTTAAATAAGTCAGCGATGAATTAATGTTAAACATGAATGACCTCAAAACGACGAACATTTATTATGATGTTCGGCGTTTTGAGGTCATCAATTTATTTATCTTAAATGTGACTTTTAAAATTAAAAAATGAATTTAAGATGATTGGCTTCTATACTTTCCAACCTTCACGATAGGTTCTACCAACAAATTGATTGGCTTCTTCTAAGTTAGTGATTCTCATATTTTCACCATCCCAAAGGAGTTTTTTGCGAGCGAAAAACTCCATTTGTCCTTTGCTATTTTCTTTTCTTAGCATGTAGCTTCTAATAGCCAAATTACCCATTAAAACCGTTTCGGTCATTGGACCGGCATAATCAAAAGATGATGTTAAGCCTAAATGCTCTTTGCTTTTAAAACCTGCCTTACAAGCATCAACCCATCGGCGTTGGTGACCGTATTCGGACTCCATATCTTTTGGTAAATCTGGGCCTAATTCTTTCGTGCCATCATTTAGAAATAATTTTGGCATCATTGGAGAACTATCATTTATATTCGTCGTAATGATACCCTTTTCACCGATAATAAGTACACCATTGCTACTGTTTGTTCCGCCAATGTCTTCGTTAGCAGGAATAATATCAGGATGTGAAGGACGGATACCGCCATCGCTCCAAGTCATTTCAATCGGTGATTTACTTTTAGTGGTTGCTCCAAAATGTAAAGTAATGAATGATGAAGCTGGACATCCTTCAGGGTTGAAATCAGGCGACCACATTTTTGAATATACTGAGGCAACACTACATTCGGCATCGGTTGGGTATTTTAAACCCAACGTACGAAATGGAATATCAATCAAGTGACAACCCACATCACCCAAAGCTCCTGTACCGTAATCCCACCAGCCTCGCCAGTTAAATGGGTGCATATTTGGAATGTAAGGCTTATATTCACTTGGCCCCAGCCATAAATTCCAGTCTAAATCTTTTGGTTTTAAGCTATCATCTGGTTTTGGCATTGGATTACCTTGTGGCCAAACTGGACGGTTTGTCCATATCTGTACTTTTGAAATTTTACCGAGTTTATCAGAATCAATCCAAGCTTTAACGGTATTAAGAAGCGGATTCGATGCTCCTTGATTACCCATTTGACTCACGATTTTATATTTTCTAGCCATTTCGGTAAGCAATCTCGCTTCACGAATATTATGAGTCATTGGTTTCTGCACATATACGTGTTTGCCACGCTCCATTGCAAAAGCTGCCGCAGGACCGTGTACGTGGTCAGGCGTAGAAATCGTTAATGCGTCAATGTCTTTTTCTTTATCCAACATTTCTCGGTAGTCGGCATAAAGTTTGGCATTTGGGAATTTTTTAACAGTATCTTTCGCACTTCCCGAAAAATC